>NZ_JBEYXK010000009.1:0-18434 GCF_040645035.1 Streptomyces sp. NPDC046876
GGGCTGAAATCAGCCCCGCCGGCGTTTGAGGCGTGGGGGTCCGGGGGCGGAGCCCCCGGTTTCGGGAAGGGGCGGGGCGGGGGCAGGCTCCGCGCAGCGGCGGCCCCCCCGGCCGGACCGGGGGAGGGCGGCCCGTCAGGGGGCCGTCAGGATGCGGGGACCCGCGGGGGTGACGGCCACCGTGTGCTCGGCGTGCGCGGCCCGACTGCCGTCGACGGTGCGCAGCGTCCACCCGTCCCCGTCGCACCGATAGTCATCCGTCCCCCCGGCGATCAGCATCGGCTCGATCGCCAGCACCATCCCCGCCCGCAGCCGCATCCCCCGCCCCGCCCGCCCCTCGTTCGGCACACCCGGCTCCTCGTGCATGTGCCGCCCCACCCCGTGCCCGCCGAAGCCGTCCGGAATCCCGTACCCCGCGCCCCGGCACACCGTGCCGATGGCGTGCGCGATGTCCCCGATCCGGTTCCCCGGCACGGCGGCCGCGATCCCGGCCGCCAACGCCGCCTCCGCAGTCTCGATGAGCCGGAGGTCGCCCGGCCGCGGCCGGCCGACCGTGAAGCTGACCGCCGCGTCCCCGACCCAGCCGCCGAGGCGGGCGCCGCAGTCGATGCTGACCAGGTCGCCGTCGCGGAGCCGGTAGCCGTCCGGGATGCCGTGGACGATCGCGTCGTTGACCGAGGCGCACACCACCGCCGGGAAGGGGACCGGCGCGAACTGCGGCCGGTAGCCGAGGAAGGGCGAGGCCGCCCCCGCCCCGTCCAGTACGCCGCGGGCCACCCGGTCCAGCTCCTGCAGGGACACGCCGACCCGCGCTGCGTCCCGTACCGCGGCCAGGGCCCGGGCCACGACCCGGCCCGCGGCGCGCATCTCGTCGATCGAACGTTCCGTCTTGAGTTCCACCATGCCAATAACTATACCGGTATAAGTTTACCGGCATAGTTATCGGTGCCGCGCTAGGATGGGGCCATGGTCCGAACCCCCCTCACCCCCGAAGAGCGCGAGCGCGGCGAACGCCTCGGCGCCCTGCTGCGGGAGGCCCGCGGCGCCCGCAGCATGGTCGAGGTCGCGGCGAGCGCCGGGCTGTCCGCCGAGACCCTCCGGAAGATCGAGACCGGCCGCGCGCCCACCCCCGCCTTCTTCACCGTCGCCGCCGTGGCCGAGGCGCTCGGCCTCTCCCTGGACGACGTGATGCGGCGCTGCGCCCTCGTGACGGCCTGAGGCCGCACCGGCCGCCGGGCGCCGTTCGGGCGGCCCCGCGGGCCGAACGGCCCAATCGGCGGTGCGCGCCGCCCGGCGCGGGGCAAGCGTGAGGGCGTGTCAGCCCTCCACGCCCCCCAGCGCCTCGGTCTCGGACTCCTCGGCGCGCTGCTCGCGGCCGGCCTGCTGGTGGCGGCCTGCGCCTCACCCGAAGGCCGGGCCGGGACCGGGCGGCATCCCGGGGACGCCGTCGCGGACCAGCCGGCGCATCCGCCGGCCACCCCCGGCCCGGCGCCGCGCCGCGGATGATCGCCCGCGGCGCCCGGCCGCGCCACTCGGCGTACGGCCCGGGATCCGCAGGTCCCCCCTGTCCGCGGCCGGCGGGCCGGGCCTAGCCTCGGGGCATGAACCTCGAAGAACTCGGGCGGTCCCCGTACGTCAGCCTCACCACCTTCCGCAAGGACGGCACGCCGGTCGCGACCCCCGTCTGGGCCGTCGTCGAGGACGGCGAGCTGTACGTCTGGACGCGCTCGGACGCGTGGAAGGTCAAGCGGATCCGCAACAACGGCCGGGTCACCCTGGCCGCCTGCGACGTGCGCGGGAGGGTGGAGGAGGGCGCGGCCGTCCTGGAGGGGCGGGCGCGGCTGCTGGACGAGGCCGGGCTGAAGCGGGTGCGGCGGCTGCTGGGGCGCAAGTACACCTGGCGGTTCTGGGCGGTGGACCTGCCGGCCGCGGCGGTCCGGCTCGGCAAACGCCCGCACACCGCGATCGCCGTCAAGGTTTGAGATTCCTGTAGCCCGCCCGTAACGCCCGTGGGATCCAATGCGGGCATGGAGACCGCGACTTCGCAGGCGATCGCGCAACTGTCGGACTATCTGCGGGGATTGACGCACCGGCTCGATCCGGGGGCGGGGTGGTACGGGGAGTTCCTGCGCCGGGATCCGGAAGGGATGCGGGCCTGCATGGAGGGGGCGGCGATGCCCCCGTGGGACGTGGTGGAGTCGCTGCTCGCCGACCTCGCGGCCGCCCGCGGTGAGCAGTTCGCGGCGCGGGAGACGCAGTACGCGGCCCGGCTGCGTGCCGAGGCCGTCGCCGCGTGGGACAGGCTCCCGGGCGGGGCCGAGGAGCTTCGGACCCTGCGGGCGGACGCCGCCGACCAGCGGGCCGTGTCGGAGGCCGCGGCCCGGACCCTGGCCGCGCGCCTCGCCGCCACCGGCGACCGGACCGAGGCGGCCGCCGTGGCCGCGGAGCTCGCCTGGGTACGGGACGACGCGGCCCGGGCTGCCGCCCGCCAGCAGGACTTCACGACCCGCCTGGAGGCCCTGCCCCCGGACCCCCTACCCGGCTTACCCCGCCAACGCACCCCGGAGCCACAACCCCCCACCGCACCCCCATACCCCGCCCCGGCCCAGTGGCAGCCGCCCGGCGCGCCTTCGCAGCCCGGCGCGGGCCCGGAGGAGGCACCCGGCGCGCCCCTGCATCCCGCCCCGATGGCGGAACAAGCGCCCAGCGCGGCCCCGCATCCCGCCCCGGCGCTCAGGGAGGTGTCCGGCGCGCCCCCGCATTCCGCCCCGATGGCGGGGGAGGCGTTCGGCGTGGTTCCGCAGTCGGTCCCGGTGCCGGTGGAGGGGGCGTTCGGCGGGCTGCCGCAGCCCGGCCCGGCGCCGTGGCAGGCGCCCGGTGTGCCCTCGCAGCGCGGTGCGGGGTCGGAAGGCGTGTCCGCTGCGGCACTTCGGCTCGGCGCGGAGGCGGAGCAGGCGGCCGGCGCCCTCCCGCAGCGTGGCGCGGAGGCGGGGGAGGCGGCTGACGCGGCCCCGCAGCCGCCCGTACGGCGGGCCGAGGGGCGGTGGTTGCGGGGCGGCGCCGGCCGACGGCCGGGCGGGGCGAGGTATGCCGGCGCGGCGGCTCCGGCCCCGGCGGGCTTCACACCCCCGCCCGGCCACCAGGACGGCCCGCCGGTCCCGCCACCCCGCGGCGCCCGCTTCGCCCCTCTCCCCGCAGCCGACGCAGACCCCGCCACCCCGCAGCCGGATGCCGGCCACGACCCGGCCGACGCCTGGCTTCGCAGTGCCGGACCGGGATCCGGCCCCGAGGGCCCCGAGCACCCCGAACCTGCCGGTGCCGGTGCTGGTTCCGCGGCTGCCGGGTCCGCCGCGCCGTGGCCCACGGACCTGCTCTCCGCCGGTCAGGATTTCCCTGCCCCGGCATCCGACCCGAGGGCCGCTGACATGGCCACCGCCTCCACCGCCTCCACCGCCCCCACCGCCCCCGCCGCCCCCGCCGGAACGGCCGTCGCCGAGCAGGACGCTGCCGCCGCCTGGTCCGTGGGGTCCGGTCCGGTGCCCGCCTGGGACGAGTGGGCCGGCGGCTCCGCGTCGTACGCCGACCCGTCGGCCGGAGCGCCTGCTGCGGGCAGCGCTCCCGGCCTCGGCGGTGGCGCCGGGTCCGGGCCCGGCCCCGGCAGCGCGCCCGCCCCCGGCGCCGCGGCCGCCGGGGACTCCGCACCCGAGCGGGCCCGGTGGTCGGCCCCCGGCTCCGGCGGTACGCCCGGCGTGCGGGACTCCGGGCCGGACGGGGATGCGTGGGCCGGCGGGCCCGGCCCGGGGCCCGAGGGGGTGGCCGGCGACGGCCCCGACACCGCCCCCCGGCGCCGGGTGCAGGACGTGGTGGCCGAGCTCATCGCCCTGCGCGGGCAGGGGCGCAGCGGCGAGGCACACGTCGTGCTGTGCGAGGCGGCCGCCTGGCCGGCCGGGCGGTTGCCGGCGCTGGCCGCCGAGCTCGGGCGGGCCGGGCTGGCCGCCGACTGGGCCACCCTGCTGTGGGAGGCGGCCTCGCTCCCGCCCGACCGGCTCGCCGCGGCCGCCGCCGCCCTCGGCGAGGCCGGCCGGCACGCCGACTGCGAGGCGCTGCTGCGCCAGGGCGTGGCCCGCCCCGCCGCCGAGATCGCCGAGGCGGCCCTGACCCTGGCCGCGGCCGGCCGGCCCCACGAGGCCGACGCCCTCCTCGGGGCCTTCGTCCGCGTCCGCACCGCCGAGGAGGCGGCCCGCCTCGCCCGCCGGGACCCGCAGTGGTTCACGCCCCGCCTGCTCGCGGCCGCCGCCGCCGTCTCCGCAGGGCACCGCCGCGACCTCGTACACGCCCTGCGCATCGTGGCCAAACTGCCCGCCGACTGATCGCCGTCGGATCACCTGCCGATCGCCGCCGGATCGCCGCCCGATCGCCGCCCGATCGCCGCCCGATCGTCAGGTGATCGCCTCCCGACCGAACGCGACCGCCTTGCGCCCCAAATCGACCGACTGCTCCAACCGTGCAAGGCGGTCTTGCCCCGGGCTGTGGCGAGGCCTACGTTCTACTCCCTACGCACACCGTCTACGTGCGTAGAAGTCGGCGTTCCCGTCGCGAGGAGCAGCTCATGGCCCAAGTCGTCCGCGCCGCACTCGTCCAGGCCACCTGGACCGGAGACACCGAGTCGATGATCGCCAAACACGAGGAGCACGCCCGCAGAGCGGCCGCCCAGGGCGCCCGGATCATCGGCTTCCAGGAGGTGTTCAACGCCCCCTACTTCTGCCAGGTCCAGGAGCCCGAGCACTACCGCTGGGCCGAGCCGGTCCCCGACGGCCCCACCGTCCGCCGCATGCAGGCCCTCGCCCGCGAGACCGGCATGGTCATCGTCGTCCCCGTCTTCGAGATCGAGGACTCCGGCTTCTACTACAACACCGCGGCCGTCATCGACGCCGACGGCAGCTACCTCGGCAAGTACCGCAAGCACCACATCCCGCAGGTCAAGGGGTTCTGGGAGAAGTACTACTTCCGCCCCGGCAACCTGGGTTGGCCCGTCTTCGACACCGCCGTCGGCAAGGTCGGCGTCTACATCTGCTACGACCGCCACTTCCCCGAGGGCTGGCGCGCCCTCGGCCTGGCCGGCGCGCAGCTCGTGTACAACCCGTCCGCCACCCACCGCGGCCTGTCCGCGCACCTGTGGCAGCTGGAGCAGCCCGCCTCGGCCGTCGCCAACGAGTACTTCGTCGCCGCGATCAACCGCGTCGGCGTGGAGGAGTACGGCGACAACGACTTCTACGGCACCAGCTACTTCGTCGACCCCCGCGGCCGGTTCGTCGGCGACCTCGCTAGCGACAAGGAGGAGGAACTCCTCGTCCGCGACCTCGACTTCGGCCTCATCGAAGAGGTCCGCACCCAATGGGCGTTCTACCGCGACCGCCGCCCCGACGCCTACGGAGGGCTCGTACAGCCTTGACTCCTCCTTCGCCTGACGGCGGGGGGGGTCCTGGCTCACTTCGCCTGACCCCTGGCAGTGGGCAGGGCTTACAAGATCAGCACCAGCCGGGTTGAGACCAGCCCGGACGAGCATCACGCGGGCGGAGTTCTTGTCTCTGGGTGAGACGGCTCCGCACGCGGTGCACGTGTACGTTCTCTCGGAAAGAGGTAGTGCGTGCTTGGCTCTCGCTCCGCACTGCGCGCAGTCCATGGTGGTGTGCGCGGGGTGGACAAGGTGCACGGTGCGCCCGTGCTTGCGGGCCTGCTCGATCAGGGCGGTCTTCGTGGCGCTGATCGCGGCGTCGGCGGCCTTGCGGGCCATTGTGGTCTTGGTGAGGAACTTCGGCCGGAAGTCCTCCATGGCGATCACGTCGAAGTCGCGGGCGACGGTCTTGGCCCACTTGCGGCCGGTGTCCTGCCGCTGCCGGGCGATCTTCTTCGAAACCTTCGCCGCCGCCCTGCGGGCCTTGCGGTAGCCGCTGGTGTCGGGCCTGTTTCTCGGGCTCTTTCGGCGTGCCATCTGCCGCTGGTAGCGCGCCAGCTTCTGCGCGGCCGTCTTCCCGTGCCCCGTATGCCGGAGGTCGTGGGCGTCGGATGTGGTGGTGGCAGTTTCCTTCACGCCCCAGTCAATGCCGATGGATCGGCCCGTGGCCGGTGTGTCGACCGTGCCGGCGACCACGACGAACGAGGCGTACCAGTGTCCGAGCCCGTCCCGGTAGACCCGCACGCTCGTGGGGTCGGACGGCAGATCGCGGGACCACACCACGGCGAGGGCGATCCCGCCGGCCAGGTGCAGGCGGCCGTCCTTCAACCGGAATCCGCGCTTCGTGTAGTTCAGCGTAGGCAGAGCCTCGCGCTTCGGCTTCATGCGGGGCATCCCGGCCCGCTGCCGCATCGGCAGCGCTGCCTTGACGTCCTTCAGCCCCTTGGCCCGGGACTTCGCGAAGTCCCGGATGACCTGCTGCTGAGGAACCGAAGCGCCCTCGCGCAGCCAGCTCACTGCCGCCCGGGCCGCGGTCAGCATCCTGTCGAGCTGCGCCGGACCACACGTCGTCTTCTCGACACCGCTTTTGTTCAGTGCATGGACCTTGCGGGACCTCGCCACGCACTCGTTCCACACCCACCGACACCGCGCCCACTCCCCTTCCAGGGCAGCGAGCCCGGAGGACGACACACGCAACCGGTACGTGTACCGGGCATGCCCGGCCACGTCGTTGCCGATCGTTCCTGTCGCCACGATCGGCAACTTAACAGCCGCTACTGACAACGAAAGAAAGGCCAGGTCAGAATAGATGCACAGAGAACTCCGACGCTTCGCCGCCCCGCCCCGAGCCCCCATTCCTGACCGGCCCCAAAGCCGCGGCATCCCAGGAGAAGCCAGGTGACCGAACCGATCCCCCTGCACAGCCGCCACCGCGCCGTCATGCCCGACTGGCTCGCCCTCTACTACGAGCGCCCCATCGAGCTCACCCACGGCGAGGGCCGCCACGTCTGGGACGCCGAGGGCAACCGCTACCTCGACTTCTTCGGCGGCATCCTCACCACGATGACCGCCCACGCCCTGCCCGAGGTCACCAAGGCCGTCTCCGACCAGGCCGGCCGGCTCATCCACTCCTCCACCCTCTACCTCAACCGCCCGATGGTCGAGCTGGCCGAGCGGATCGCCGCCCTGTCCGGCATCCCGGACGCCCGCGTCTTCTTCACCACCTCCGGCACCGAGGCCAACGACACGGCCCTGCTGCTGGCGACCGCGTACCGCCGCTCCAACCAGGTCCTGGCGATGCGCAACAGCTACCACGGCCGGTCCTTCTCCACCGTGTCCATCACCGGCAACCGCGGCTGGTCCCCGACGAGCCTGTCGCCGCTGCAGACGTACTACGTGCACGGCGCCGTCCGCACCCGCGGCCCCTTCGCCGCCCTGTCCGACGCCGACTTCACCTCTGCCGCCGTCGCCGACCTCGAGGACGTCCTCGGGCAGGCCCGCGGCTCGGTCGCCGCCCTGATCGCCGAACCGATCCAGGGCGTCGGCGGGTTCACCTCGCCGCCCGACGGCCTGTACGGGGCCTTCCGCGAGGTCCTCGACCGCCACGGCATCCTGTGGATCAGCGACGAGGTGCAGACCGGCTGGGGCCGTACCGGCGACAGCTTCTGGGGCTGGCAGGCGCACGCCCAGAACGGCCCGCCCGACATGCTGACCTTCGCCAAGGGCATCGGCAACGGCATGTCCATCGGCGGCGTCGTCGCCCGCGCCGAGATCATGAACTGCATCGACACCAACTCCATCTCCACCTTCGGCGGCTCACCGGTCACCATGGCCGCCGGCGTCGCGAACCTCGCCTACCTGCTGGAGCACGACCTCCAGGGCAACGCCCGCCGCGTCGGCGGCCTGCTGCTGGAGCGGCTGCGCGCCATCGCCGCGACCGTGCCCGCCGTACGGGAGGTCCGCGGCCGCGGCCTGATGGCCGGACTGGAGCTGACCCGGCCCGGCACCGACCGGGCCGACCCGGAGGCGGCCGCCGCCGTCATCGAAGCCGCCCGCGAAGGCGGCCTCCTCCTCGGCAAGGGCGGCGGCCACGACACCAGCGTGCTGCGCATCGCGCCGCCGCTGTCCCTCACCGTCGCCGAGGCGGAAGAGGGAGCCGCCATCATCGAACGGGCCCTGCGCAGCATCGTGTAGCCGGGAGGCGCCGCACATGTCCCACCGCACCCTGATCCGCGGCGGCCTCGTCGTCACGGCCGCCGACGAGCTCCACGCCGACGTCCTGGTCGAGGACGGCCGGGTCGCCGCCCTCGCGGCCCACGGCTCGGCCGCCGCCGAGAGCTGGACGGCCGACCGCGTCCTCGACGCCGCCGGGAAGTACGTCATCCCCGGCGGGGTCGACGCCCACACCCACATGGAGCTGCCCTTCGGCGGCACCTTCGCCTCGGACACCTTCGAGACGGGGACCCGGGCCGCCGCCTGGGGCGGCACGACCACCATCGTCGACTTCGCCGTGCAGAGCGTGGGCCACAGCCTGCGCGAGGGCCTCGACGCCTGGTACGCGAAGGCCGACGGCAACTGCGCGATCGACTACGGCTTCCACATGATCCTCTCGGACGTCAACGAGGGGACCCTGAAGGAGATGGACCTCCTCGTCGAGGAGGGCGTCACCTCCTTCAAGCTGTTCATGGCCTACCCCGGCGTCTTCTACAGCGACGACGGCCGGATCCTGCGCGCCATGCAGCGGGGCGCGGCCAACGGCGGGCTGATCATGATGCACGCCGAGAACGGCATCGCCATCGACGTCCTCGTCGAACAGGCCCTGGCCCGCGGCGAGACCGACCCCCGCCACCACGGCGAGGTCCGCAAGGTCCTGCTGGAGGCCGAGGCCACGCACCGGGCGATCCAGCTGGCCCGCGTGGCCGGCTCCCCGCTGTACGTGGTCCACGTCTCCGCGGAGGAAGCCGTCGCCGAGCTGGCCGCCGCCCGCGACAAGGGGCTGCCGGTCTTCGGGGAGACCTGCCCGCAGTACCTGTTCCTGTCCACCGACAACCTGGCCGAGCCCGATTTCCAGGGCGCCAAGTACGTCTGCTCCACGCCGCTGCGCCCGCGCGAGCACCAGGCCGCGCTGTGGCGGGGCCTGCGCACGAACGACCTCCAGGTGGTGTCCACCGACCACTGCCCGTTCTGCTTCAAGGGGCAGAAGGAGCTCGGCCGCGGAGACTTCTCCAAGATCCCGAACGGCCTGCCCGGTGTGGAGAACCGGATGGACCTCCTCCACCAGGCCGTCGTCGACGGGCACATCAGCCGCCGCCGCTGGATCGAGATCGCCTGCGCGACCCCGGCCCGGATGTTCGGCCTGTACCCGCGCAAGGGCACCATCGCGCCGGGCTCCGACGCCGACATCGTCCTGTACGACCCGCACGCCGAGCAGGTGGTCTCCGCCGCCACCCACCACATGAACGTGGACTACTCGGCGTATGAGGGCAAGCGGATCACCGGACGCGTCGACACGGTCCTGTCCCGCGGCGAGCTCGTCGTCGACCGGCGCGAGTACACCGGCCGGGCCGGCCACGGTGCGTTCGTCCACCGCTCCACCTGCCAGTACCTGTAACCAAGGAAGTGCGATGGACTTCGGCCTCGTCCTGCAAACCGACCCGCCCGCGTCCCAGGTGGTCAGCCTGATGAAACGCGCCGAGCGCAATGGGTTCCGCTACGGCTGGACCTTCGACTCGGCCGTGCTGTGGCAGGAACCCTTCGTCATTTACAGCCAGATCCTGGCGAACACCCAGAAGCTGCACGTCGGCCCCATGGTCACCAACCCCGGCACCCGCACCTGGGAGGTCACCGCCTCCACCTTCGCCACCCTCAACGACATGTACGGCAACCGCACCGTCTGCGGGATCGGCCGCGGCGACTCGGCCATGCGGGTGGCCGGCCGCAAACCGAACACCCTGGCCCGGCTGGGCGAGGCCATCGACGTCATCCGGGACCTGGCCGAGGGCCGCGAGGCGGTCGTCGACGGCAGCCCGGTCCGCATCCCCTGGATCAAGAACGGCAGGCTCCCCGTCTGGATGGCCGCGTACGGACCGAGGGCCCTGGCCCTCGCCGGGGAGAAGGCCGACGGGTTCATCCTCCAGCTCGCCGACCCCTTCCTCACCGAATGGATGGTCAAGGCCGTACGGCAGGCCGCGACGGACGCCGGCCGCGACCCCGACACCCTCACCATCTGCGTGGCCGCCCCCGCCTACGTCACGGCCGACGACTCGGCCGCGGCCCTGGCCCACGCCCGGGACCAGTGCCGCTGGTTCGGCGGCATGGTCGGCAACCACGTCGCCGACCTCGTCGCCAAGTACGGCGAGCACTCCGCGATGGTCCCGGACGAGCTCACCGCGTACATCAAGGACCGGCACGGCTACGACTACAGCCACCACGGCCGCGCCGACAACCCCTCCACCGACTTCGTCCCCGACGAGATCGTCGACCGCTTCTGCCTCCTCGGCCCCGCCGAGGCCCACATCGCCAAACTCCGCCACCTCCAGGACCTCGGCGTCGACCAGTTCGCCGTCTACGACATGCACGACAACCGCGAGGCCACCATCGACGCCTACGGCTCCGAGATCATCCCGGCGCTCGGCGCCTGACACGCCCCGAACCGGCCCCGCCCCCCGCACCACCCCGCACGGCCCCTTCCGTACCGTCCCCCGAACGAAGGGTTCCGCCGCCATGACCGCCACCGCCTCCTCCGACAGACCCGCCGGCCCCGGCACGGCCGCCGACGGCCGCGTCGAGCTCCCGCCCGGCGCGGCCGTCGGCGACCCGCGCTTCGTCAACGACGACCTGCTGCCCGTCCCCATCGCCGCACGCCGCTGGACCACCTACAACTTCGCCGCCCTCTGGGTCGGCATGGCCCACAACATCCCCTCCTGGCTGCTCGCCTCCGGCCTCGTCGCCCTGGGCATGGACTGGAAGCAGGCCGTCCTCACCATCGCCCTCGCCAACGTCATCGTGCTCCTGCCGATGCTGCTGACCGGGCACGCGGGCCCGAAGTACGGCATCCCCTTCCCGGTCCTCGCCCGCGCCCCCTTCGGCCTGCGCGGCGCCAACCTGCCGGCGCTCGTCCGGGCCGGGGTCGCCTGCGCCTGGTTCGGCATCCAGACCTGGATCGCAGGCCAGGCCATCTTCGTCCTGCTCGACAAGGCCTTCGGCGGCGGTTGGGCCGAGGCGAGCCGGATCGGCGGGCAGCCCTGGCCGCTGTGGCTCTGCTTCGTGCTCTTCTGGACCCTGGAACTGGCCATCATCCAACGGGGCATGGAGACGCTGCGCCGTTTCGAGAACTGGGCCGCACCCTTCGTCATCGTCGGCGCGCTGGTCCTCCTCGTCTGGATCGCGGTCAAGGCGGGCGGGTTCGGACCGCTGCTCGACCAGCCGTCGAAGCTGGGCTGGGGCTCGGACTTCTGGCCGGTCTTCTTCCCGTCCCTCATGGGCATGATCGCGTTCTGGGCGACCCTCAGCCTCAACATCCCCGACTTCACCCGCTTCGGCTCCGGCCAGCGCGCCCAGGCGTGGGGACAGGCCCTCGGGCTGCCGACGACCATGACCCTGTTCGCGCTGCTCTCCGTGCTCGTCACCTCCGGCTCGCAGGCCGTGTACGGAGCGCCCGTCTGGGACCCGGTGGAACTCGCGGCCCACGCCGACAACGTCTTCGGGCTGCTCTTCGCGCTCGTCACGGTGCTCGTCGCGACGATCTCCGTGAACATCGCGGCCAACGTCGTCTCCCCGGCCTACGACCTCGCCCACGTCCTCCCCGAGCGGATCGACTTCCGCAAGGGCGCGCTGATCACCGGTGTCGTCGGCGTGGTCATCATGCCGTGGAAGCTCACCGAGACGCCCGAGCTGTACATCTTCACCTGGCTGGGCCTCGTCGGCGGCCTGCTGGGCACCGTCGCAGGCATCCTCATCGCCGACTACTGGCTGGTCCGCCGCACCGTCCTCGACCTGGCCGGCCTCTACCGCCCCGACGGCCCCTACTGGTACCGGTCCGGCTGGAACCCGGCCGCCGTCCTCGCCTTCACCGTGGGCGGCGTCCTCGCCATCGGCGGCTCCCACTCCGCCCCGGGCGCCGGCCCCTTCCCCGAGGAAGGACTGATCCCCTTCCTCGAGCCGCTCGCCGACTACGGCTGGGCGGTCGGCCTCGCCGCGTCCCTCCTGCTGTACACCACGCTCATGAAGGCGCGGGGAGCCTCCCCGTCGTCCGCGGGATCGCCCGGGGTGTAGGTGCATCCGCCCTCGTTCAGGGAGGGGGCTACCGGAGCCAGCCGCGCTGGGCCGCTTTCAGGCCCGCCTCGAACCGGCTCGATGCGTCGAGGCGTTCCATCAGTCCTGCCATCTGTCGGCGTACGCTGCGGGCCGATATGCCGAGTCGTCGGCCTGCGACCTCGTCGGTGAGGCCGGATGCGAGGAGCTTGAGCAGCTCCTGCTCGGATGCGGTGAGACCGGTGTCGGCATCCTTGGAGCGGTCGGCGCCCAGCGGGACGGCGCAGTTCCATGTCTGCTCGAACAGCGCGACCAGCGAGGCGACGATCCCCGCCTCGCGGATGCACAGCGCGCCGCGCTTCGTGTCGGCCGGATCGATCGGGACGACGGCAACCCGGCGGTCGAAGACGAGCATGCGCGGGGGAAGCGTCGGACAGGTGCGCACCATGCCGCCCTCCTCCGTCATCCACCGCGCGTACGCGAGGGATGCAGGATCGTGGCGCACGCTGTCCTGGTAGAGCGTCAAGAGGGCGATGCCCTTGCGCATGGCCGCGTCGTCCAGGGGCCTGGACGCGTCGAGGCTGGCCTGTGACTGGGCTCCGCCCGGCATCACCGAGAGACACTCGTCGGTCATCTCCCGGGCAAGGGTTTCCAGTTTCGCCTGGATGGCATCGAGGCCGACCAGGCGCTCGGTGTCCGTGGCCGTGGCGACCGCGGTCGGGCAGGCCGGTCGAAGGCCGGCGTATTCGGCGATGGCTCGCGCTGCGGCAGCCTTTCCCAGTTCGAGCTCCCGGTGACGGCGCAGGAGCTCTTCCTCCTGCCGTAGCAGGAGCATCTCCAGGCCGAGCTCCGGGCTGACCGGCCGTACGGCGCCGCGTACGTCCCGGGAGGCGCGCAGGAGCCGGAGATCGGCGAGCCTGTCCAGGGCGTCCCGCACGGTGCCCTCGGCCAGGCCCAGTTGTGCACAGAGCTCCTGCACACTGCCCTCGGGACGGGAGAGCATCTCCCGGTACACGGCCTCCGACACGTGGTCCAGCCCGAGCACGTCCAACATCTGCCAACCCCCCACTCTGCAAAGCGATTTAAATCGCCATTCAGCCTAGGCTCAACTCTGCGGGTTGATCAAGCAGGGTGTTGCCGCGGCGAGTGGAGAGGTCGAGTATGGCCATCTCGGGCGCAGTCGGGTCGAGTGTTCAACGGATTGGGGTGTGGCGAGTAGAATCGCCGATCGGTCGTGGGGGTATCGTGAGCGTCGACTGATCGGAGCTGGCCGGGATGGATGCAGTGGAAGCCGGTGACCACCGGACCCCCCCTTCGGCGCCCGACCGTGC
The DNA here is from genome assembly GCF_040645035.1 of Streptomyces sp. NPDC046876. Classification (NCBI taxonomy): domain Bacteria; kingdom Bacillati; phylum Actinomycetota; class Actinomycetes; order Kitasatosporales; family Streptomycetaceae; genus Streptomyces; species Streptomyces sp. NPDC046876. Next base: position 13,540 of record NZ_JBEYXK010000009.1, read on the forward strand.
CCGCAAGATCTCCGAGAGGCTCGACGGGCTGATCCTCAGGGAGGCGGCCCGCGCCGGCGGGAAGGCCCCCGCCTACCGGGAGCTGGCCGACCGGGTCAACAGGATCGCCGGACGCAGCGTCATCTCCCGGGACACGATCCGCAATCTGCACCAGGCGACCACGCAGAAGGGGCAGTCCCCCAACCCCACGGTCGAGACGCTGGACTGGCTGGGCCTCGCCTTCGGCATCCGGTCCGGTGCCACGTACTTCCTGGACGACGCCAAGGCGGCTGCCGTGGACGAGCAACTGCTGGCCCTGGACAAGCTGGCGGGCATGCAGGCGGCCGTGGGGAACGCCGGGGTCATCGGCCTCGCGCAGCGCGCCTCGGGGCTGTCCGACAACAGCCTCCACATGCTGGTCGCGCTGGCCGACCGCCTCAGTGCGCTCGAGGCACAGGCGGCGGGGGAGTCGAGCCCGCCCCCACCAACCGGAACGGGCCCCTGACCACCGGTGGGAGTCAGTAGGGTGGGCAGCGCACCGACCGCTGCCCGCTGACCGAAGGATCCCTGCCGCCATGCCTGTACCCCGGGGTCTGCGCAGGCGTTGCGAGGGCATCCTGGCCGGGATCGAGCTGCCGGATCCGTTCACGGTCGACTCCTTCCGTGATGCGCTGGCCCGGCATCGCGGGCGTCCGATCGTGATGGAGCCGCTTCCCGAGCTCGGTTTCGAGGTCCCGTGCGGGGCGTGGATCGCGCTGCCCAGCGTGGACGTCGTCTTCTACGAGCAGAAGACGAGTCCGGCCCACCAGGACCTGATCAAGCTTCACGAGCTCGGCCACGTCCTGTGCGGCCACACCCGGAACGTGGAACTGGCCGATCTGGCAAGGGCTTTCGGCGACCTGACGCCGGACCTCATCGCCCACACGCTCGGCAGGGCGCGCAGCAACTTCGACACCGTCGAGGAGCAGGAGGCCGAGATGATCGCCGTGCTCCTGGCCGACCTGGCCGCCACCGACCGGGTCGGCACTCCGTCCTCGCGCCGGCTGGCCGCCAGCCTCGCCCACCCGATACGCCGCCTGCGACGCTGGCGAGGAGATTGATGTACCCGGTCTACCAGTTCACCCTTCCCGCCGTTCTGTGGATGCTGGTGATCTGGCGCGCGCCCGCCGCCTTCAACGGCTCCCGCCCTTCACGCTGCCTGTGGGGCTTCCTCGTCGCGCTCGCCGTCACGTTGACGACCAGGCCGCCGGCCGTGGAGCACCTCATCAGGGTCGCCACCGGTTCACCCGACCTGTCCGTCCTCATCAAGCACATCGCCGGCCTGGCATCGAACTTCTTCATGCTGGAGTACGTGATCGCGCTCCACGGCCGCGGGCCGCGGCGGGCGGCGGCCGCTCGGCTGCGCATCGCCGTGGCGGTGAGCGCCGCACTGGCGCTCACGCTGCTGTTCGTCTTCTTCTTCGAGCACGACCCCGACGGCCCGGCGAGCCGGGTGACCGACGCCCACCTGGGCGACTGGGCGGTGCGGCTGTACGAAGGCATCGTCTACGCCTACCTGGGACCCTCCAGCGCGCTGACGGCCAGGCTCTTCTGGTCGAACCGGCGCAGCGTGCCCCGAGGCCTGCTGCGGGCGGGAGTCGTGTGCCTGGCGGGCGGCTGCGCGGTGGCCGTCGTCTACACCGTCTACCGGGTGGTCTTCCTCGCAGGCCAGCACAGCCGGACGCAGGTCCCGGGACCCGGAACGTTCGACCCGGTCTCCGAGACCCTGCCGGTGCTCTCCCTCGTCCTCCTCGTGGTCGGCCTAGTCCTGCCGCCGCTGAGGATCCTCGCCCGCCACCTCCGTGACCAGTACGCGCTGTGGCGGCTGCACCCGCTGTGGTCGGACCTGCTCCACGCCGCACCGGAGGTGGCGTTCGGCCCGCGCGTGGGCCGCGTCCGCGACCTGTTCATCCTCGGGGACCGGACCCTTGACGTGGCCCACCGGGCCTTCGAGATCCGCGACGCCTGCCTCGTACTGCGCGATCGGTGCGCAGCGGCTGCGAACGCAACGGGGGAGGGCTCCGGCGCGCCGCTCGCAGGCGAGCGGTCGCACGCCCGGGCGGAAGCGGCCTGGCTGTTCGCGGCACTCCACGGGAATACCGACGCCGGCCACGCCGCCGTGCCGCTGCCGTCGAACGCCAGGACTCCCGGCGAGGAGATCGCCTGGCTGCTCGAGGTCGCCGCCGCCTACGGGAAGCTGTCGCGCGGGCATGACGCCCCGCCGCCGGCGGCCGCGGCACGCGTTCGGCAGGAGCCGGCTGACACTGCGTCCTGATGCGGCCAGGCCGCTTGGTGACGGTCCGTACGGCTTCCCGGGGGGGTGCCGGGCCGAGCAGGATAGTGATCACCGGAACGGCGGCAGGGACACCGAGTCCCAGCCGGGGCCCCGAGGCCCACGGCCCGACCGCCGGATCCCGATCGTCCTCGCCGACACCACCAGTTTGGGGTACAGCCATGTCCACCACCGCTCGCCTGCTCACCACCGCCGTCATCGCCTCCGTCCTTTCCGGCGCGGCGGTGCCGCTCGCTTCGACCGCCTTCGCCGCAACGGGACCGGCCGGCATCGGCTGGGACGTGCCCTCGGCGAAGGGCATCGGCTGGGACGCGCCCTCGGCGCACGCGGCCGTGTCCGCGACCGGTGTCTCGGCCAACGGCATCGGCTGGGACTGACCCGCGGTGGTGCCCGTCCATCTCACGCTGATGCCGACGGGAGGAAACGCACCCACCGATGACCAGGTCCACGCCCTAGTGGACACTCTGTGGGCCCACAGCAGACCCGAACACGGCATGGAACACATCCGGGCCCTCGCAAGCCCGGCCGGCATCGGGATCATCCTCTTCATCCGCGCCACCGGCGCCGACACCGCGCACGTCAAGGCCCTGCGCCTCCTGGCCGCCGCGCTCGCCTCGGGCGCCGCCGCCGGCGCATATTCCGTCACGCTCCACGGCCGCTGACCGGACATCCCGCGCGCCCACGGCCGTCACGCCGTGCCCGGCCTCCTGCGTAGTACCGCCGCGATCGCGGCCGGCAGCGCCCCACGTCACGCCCGTGTCCTTCCCCGCAGCCTTCTCATCGGGAGCAGTCATGCCCAAACGGCCCCACCTGCCCGCCTCCACCGCCGTTCCGGTGGCCCTGACCCTCTGCCTCGCGGCGCTGGCGACGGGCTGCGGCACCAGTGCCGGCAGCCACGCCAAGGAGGTCGTCGCCGCCGGCGCCCAAGGCGCCGCGGTGTCGTCCCCGGCGCCCACCGCCGGCTCCCCGAGTCCGCCCCCGCAGGGCGCCCCCTCCGCGAAGCCGGCCGAGCCCGCGGGAGGTTCGGCCCCTCAGCCGAGCCGGCAGGCGCAAGGAGCGGGAGCGCAGCCGGGCGCCTCGGGAGGCGGTCGGGGGGAGGCGCCGCGGAACGCGGCGGTGAAGCCCGAATCCATCGAGGAGCTGCCTTCCCAGAAGGCCTTCGGATGGAAGCCGGACGGCCCGCTCGGCAGCCGGGACCTGCACGGGGAGAAGATCACGCTCAACGAGTGCGCGGTCGTGACCGGCGCCGTGCTGTGGCAGCAGCAGGGATACCTCAGCTCGGCCAAGAACCCTGCCAGTCAGCAGCTGTTCGCCTACCCCGACGCGTCGGCGGCCCAGGCCGCGTACGGCCGGCTCATCGCCGACATGGACCGCTGTCAGGACGCCTCGCGCAAGGCCCAGGCTGCCGGCGGCGTCACGCAGGACGCCTCCGTCACCGCCACCGCCACCGGCCAGGGGGCCAAGGCCTGGCAGCGGCGGTGGACCGGCGTCGGCGGCACGGCGGCCGGCGAGCCGCAGACCACCCACCTCTACGCGGTGCAGCGCGCCGAGTCGCTCGTGCTCTTCCAGTTCGACGAGCTCTCCGAACGCCGCGGCCCGGCCTACGACACCAGCGGCGACAGCCAGATCCTCACCGCCCTCGCCGACCAGGCGACCCGGCGATGACACCGCACCGAACCCCCGACCGAAGCACCCGACCCACACCTTCAGGAGATCCGTTGACCATCACGAAGAACACCACCCGCGCGGCAGCCGTCCTCGCCGCCGCCTGCGCCGCCTCGCTCCTTCTCGCCGGCGCGCCCGCCCACGCCGACAGCGCCCTGGGCACCTACATGCGCGCCGGATCGACCGGCTCCCTCGGCCACAACGCGGCCCCCGGCGGCCAGGTGTCCCGCAGTCAGGTGCTCAACCGGGCCCAGGCGTGGGTCAACCAGTCCGTCCCCTACAGCACCAACGGCCTGGAGGCCCCGTACAGCTGGTGGGCGGACGACCAGACGGGCGGCCGCTACCGCCAGGACTGCTCCGGACTCGTCTCCATGGCCTGGCAGCTCCCCGAAAGCCCTAACACGGGCGCCCTGCCCAACTACTCCACGTCGATAGACAAGTGGGACCTCAAGCCCGGCGACATCCTCAACAGCGCCGAACACGTCGTCATCTTCGCGGGCTGGCGGGACAAGTCGGCGGGCACATTCAACTACTACCAGGAGAGCAGCCGGCGCCGCCCGACGAACTACAACACCGACGGCGACCTCAACGGCGCGTACCTGTCCAGCCACGCCATGAGCAGCTACACCGCGTACCGCTACAAGAACATCGCCGAGGACACCAAGACCGCGACCCCGACGACGGCGGGTGTGTACCGGCCGGGTGAGTCGAAGTTCTTCGTGTCGGACCGCAGTGGGGGTCTGTCGGGTTGGGCGGGGTTCGGTGTGCAGGGTGATGTGCCGTTGTCGGGTGACTGGAACAAGGACGGGAAGGACACGTTCGGTGTGTACCGTCCGGCCGATCAGACGTTCTATCTCACGAACGACAACGGTTCGGTGGCGGTGGCGCGGAAGCTGGGGAATCCGGGGGACGTGCCGGT
>NZ_JBEYXK010000009.1:18533-150016 GCF_040645035.1 Streptomyces sp. NPDC046876
AGTCGGACTTCTTCGGTGCCGCGAAGGACTCGGCCGCGGTGATCTACAGCACCCGCTTCGGCAACCCGGGCGACATGCCCCTCCCCGGCCAGTGGTAGCAGCCGGGCGATGACTCCGCATGAAGGCGACACCGAGCGCAAGCCGCCGGTGTCGCCTTCGGCGTCGCGGCACCCGCGTCATCACGACACTGCAGGACCGACGACCGGCTCGGCGGGCCGCGTCACCTCCCGGCCACCCGGTGTCCGCCGGCCGGCCCCCTTTCCCGGTGGGGATTGTCGGCGCGACGTGGTGTGATGGGGGCATGATCGAACAGTTCCTCGCCCGCGACCTGTCCGCCGTCGAAGAAGCCGTCCGCAAGGCCGCGGCTGCGGAGATCATGCCGAGATTCCGGCAGCTCGCCGAGCACGAGGTGGTCGAGAAGAGCGGCCCGCACGATCTGGTCACCGTCGCCGACCGCAAGGCAGAGGAGCACCTCACGGCCTCCCTGACCCGGCTCCTGCCCGGCTCCGCCGTCGTCGGCGAGGAGGCCGTGCACGCCGACCCCACCGTGTACGGGGCGCTGCGCGCCGACGCCCCGGTGTGGATCGTGGACCCCGTCGACGGCACCCGCCAGTTCGTCGCCGGCGACCCCGCCTTCTGCACCCTGGTCGCCCTCGCCCACCGCGGGGAGGTCCTCGCCTCCTGGACCTTCGCCCCCGCCCTGGACGAGCTGGCCACCGCCGTGCGCGGGCAGGGCGCGTACCTGGGCGGGGAGCGCCTGGCCTGCGGCTCCCCGCAGCCGGGCGCCGAGCTGCGGGTCGCCGTGGCCCACCCGCTGTACACCACCGACAAGGACAAGAAGGTCCTCTCCCGCCTGGACGTGCCGGGCGTCTCGCCCCGCCCGTGCGGCTCGGCCGGCCTGGAGTACCTGAAGGTGGCCCGCGGCGCGGTCGACGGCCTCGCCTTCACCTGGCCCTCCGCCTGGGACCACGCGGCCGGCCTGCTGCTGGTCGACGAGGCCGGCGGCGCGCAGACCACCGTCGCCGGGGTCCCGTTCCGCATCGACCGGGACAACGAGCTGCCGTTCGCGGTGGGCCGCGACGAAGCCACCGCGCTGCGCATCCGCGACCTGCTGCGCGAGGCGTAACCAGCCGTAGGAAAGGGCCGGATGGCCGGCCGGAATATCCTGGGGGCGAAGCCGCCGCCGGACGAAGGGGTCTCAAGGTGCCGTCGATTCTCGATGCGGTCGTGGTGGGGGCGGGGCCCAACGGGCTGACGGCCGCCGTCGAACTGGCCCGGCGCGGCTGCTCGGTGGCCGTCTTCGAGGCCGCGGGGGCGGTCGGCGGCGGAGCCCGCACCGAGGAGCTCACCCTCCCCGGCTTCCACCACGACCCCTGCTCCGCGGTGCACCCGCTCGGCATCGGCTCGCCGGCGTTCTCCGCGATGCCGCTGAAGCGGTACGGGCTGGAGTGGCTGCACGCCCCGCTGCCGATGGCCCACCCCTTCGACGACGGGACGGCCGCCGTGCTGTCCCGCTCCGTCGCCGAGACGGCGGCCTCGCTCGGTCCGCGCGACGCGGGCGCCTACCGGCGACTGGTCGAGCCGTTCACCCCGAAGTGGGACAGCCTGGTTCGGGACTTCATGGCCCTGCCCTCGACCGCCCTGCCCCGCGACCCGGTCACCCTCGCCCGCTTCGGGCTCGTCGGACTGCCGCCGGCCGGCTGGCTGCTGCGGCGCTTCCACGACGAGCGGGCCAAGGCCCTGCTCTCCGGGCTCGCCGCCCACGTCATCGCCCCGCTGGACGGCATCGGCACCGGAGCCGTCGCCCTCGTCTTCGCCCTGGCCGCGCACGCCGTCGGCTGGCCGATGGCGCGCGGCGGCTCGCAGTCGCTCTCCGACGCCCTCGCCGCCTACCTCGCCGACCTCGGCGGCACCGTCCACACCGGCTTCGAGGTCAAGCGGCTCGACGACCTCCCGCCGGCCCGCGCGTACGTCTTCGACACCTCGCCGACCGCGCTGGCCCGCATCGCCCGCCTGGGGCGCACGTACGACGGCTACCGCTACGGCGCCGCCGCCTTCAAGATCGACTACGCCCTGTCGGGCCCGGTGCCGTGGACCGCCGAGGAACCGCGCCGCGCCGGCACCGTGCAGATCGGTCCGCGCGCCCGCGACATCGACGCCGCCCTGCAGCTCGCCACCGGCGGGCGCGCCCCCCGCAACCCCTTCCTGATCACCGCCCAGCCCAGTCTGGTCGACCCGGGCCGCGCGCCCGAGGGCAAGCACGTCTTCTGGGCGTACGGGCACGTGCCCGCCGGCTGGGAGGGCGACCTCACCGACGCCGTCGAACGCCAACTGGAGCGCTTCGCCCCCGGCTTCCGCGACCTCGTCCTGGCCCGCGCCACCGCCGGCCCGCCGCAGCTCGCCGCCCGCAACCCCAACTACATCGGCGGGGACATCGCCTGCGGTGCCGCCACCGGCCTGCAGCTCCTGCTGCGCCCGAAGCTCTCCCTGTCCCCGTACACCACGCCCCACCCGGCCGTCTTCCTCTGCTCCTCCGCCACCCCGCCCGGCCCCGGCGTCCACGGCATGTCGGGCCACAATGCGGCCAAGGCGGTCTGGCGGCACCTGCGAAAGGAGTCCTGATGGTCCGCATCACCCTCGTCCAGGGCGACATCACCGCCGAACACGCGGACGCGGTGGTCAACGCCGCGAACTCCTCCCTGCTGGGCGGCGGGGGAGTGGACGGCGCCATCCACCGGCGCGGCGGCCCCGAGATCCTGGAGGCCTGCCGCGCCCTGCGCGCCTCCCACTACGGCAAGGGCCTCCCGACCGGACAGGCCGTCGCCACGACCGCGGGCCGCCTCCCGGCCCGCTGGGTGATCCACACCGTCGGCCCGGTCTGGTCCCGCGAGGAGGACCGCAGCGCCCTGCTGGCCTCCTGCTATCGCGAATCCCTCCGCGTGGCCGACGAACTGGGCGCCCGCACGGTCGCCTTCCCCGCCATCTCGACCGGCATCTACGGCTGGCCGATGGACGACGGCGCCCGCATCGCGATCGAAACGGTCCGCACGGCGAAAACCGCCGTCGAGGAGGTCAGATTCGTCCTCTTCGACGACGCGGCCTACAGCACGTTCGCCGCCCGGCTCCCCTCCCCGTAGCCGACGGCGGGGGATTCCCCGTTGCGATGCGGGCAGCCGCGAGCGGGCCGCCTGCGTGCACGTGCCCGACGCTCGCCGGAGCCCGCGGCCGCGGTGCCGGTGCCGGTGTCCGCCGAGCGGTTCGCCGTGTCGCTTACCCGCAGTCACCCAGGACCGACCCGGACCCGTCGGGGGTGAACGCGGCCCACAGCGTGAACAGTTCCAGAAGGATCGCCGGCACGTTGAACCACACGACGACGTAGGCGGCGAGCCCCGGCCGGGTCTCCCGGATCCGGAGGCCGTGGCGCCGACGGATCCGTCGGGCGAGCAGTACGCAGAGGAGTACTGCCGCCACACCGAGGGCCGGACCCGCCCAAGCAGTGACGTACTCGCCCGGCGGGCGGGCCATGAGTCGGCATGCCCGCTGCTGCTCGTCGACCCAGTCCTGGTGGATGACCTGGACGTACCGGGAAGTGACGACGCCGAGTACAGCCAGGACCGGGACGAGCAGTGCTGCGCACACCGTGCCGGGCGAGAGGCGCCGCACCCTCACGGCGTCGGGGAGCACGGCGGGAGAGGGGGCGGTTTCCATCAGTACTGTCCAGACTCACGTTCTGAAAGGAACTGGTGTGCCGGCTCAGTCGGAAGCCGTACAGGTTGCCCCCGAAGGCTACCGGTGTTCGTCGCGGAGGTGGGGTGGGAGGCTCGGGAGGGGTGTGGGGCGGCGCCGGCGGCGGAGCCAGACGTAGAGGGCCAGGCAGGGCACGAGCAGTCCGAGGACGGTGAGGGTGAGGAAGGCGGGGAAGCCGCTGATCCGCCCGACCAGCCAGGAGAAGTTCTGGCCGAAGAAGCCGACCACGAAGGACAGCGGCAGGAAGACGGTCGCGAGGATCGTGAGCTGCTCCATCGTGGCGCTCTGCCGCAGGTTGATCTTGTTCTGTTCGACGGAGATCACCGCGATGTTCGCTTCGAGGACGGTGGCCAGCAGGTCGCGCTGGGCGGCCACCTCCTCGTTCACCAGCAGCAGGTGGTCGTGCACGTTGTGGAAGTACGGCAGCAGCTCGGCCGGCGACCTGCCCGGCTTGAGCAGGCGGGAGAGCACCGCGAGCAGCGGGTGCACGGCGCGGTAGAAGTCGGTGGCCTCGCGCCGCAGGAAGTAGATGCGCTCGGTCGGGGCGACCGCGCCGGAGAACACCGTGGCCTCGATCTGCTCGATGTCGCGGTCGAGTTCTGCGACGACCGGCGCATAGCTGTCGACGACCTGGTCGAGGATGGCCCACAGGGTCGAGGCGCTGCCGGTGCGCAGCAGTTCGGGACGCCGTTCGAGCCGGCTGCGGGCCCCGTGCAGCTCGCTGGCGATGCCCTGGCGCACGGTGATCACGAAGTGTTCGGAGAGGAAGACGCTGATCTCGCCGGTGTCGATCTCCTCGCGCTCGTCGTCGTAGCGCGCGGTGCGCAGGATGATCAGCTCGGTCCCGTCCTCGTACTGCTCGGCCTTCGGCCGCAGGTGGAAGGTCCGGGCGTCCTCGACGGCGAGTTCGTGCAGGCCGAAGCTCTCGCGGACCCTGTCCATCTCCTCCGAGCGGGGTTCGAAGAGGCCCAGCCAGACGAATCCGCCCTGCTCGCAGCATGCGGCCGCCCGGTCCAGCGACATCGGGCCCTCCTGCTGGCGGCGCCCGTCGCGGTAGTGCGCGCAGTCCACGATCATGGTGTTCCTCCTCGCGTCCGGCCCACGGGCTCCAGATGCCGTACGGATGCAGATGTGCCGTACGGATGGCATACAGCCATGGTGGGTGATGGGCGCGGGCGCCGCGGGGAGGGGGCCGTGAGGTGCACCCGCGGGCTGCGCCGCGGCGCTCGCGGCCGGCCCGGAGGGCGGGGGGCCGGGGGCACGAAAACGACCTACGAAGCGGGCTCCCTGCGCCGGCATGGTCCGGATCAGGTGATGGAGGTCGCCTTCGGGTCTTCCCGACCTTCAGGCCTCTCAGCCCGACCGTCGACGTCGGTCCCAGCGGACGTGAACACCTTCCGCCGAAATCGGCTACTCCGGTCGAACTCCCTCGCTCGCCTCGTAGGCCTACCAACAGAGTAGTCCCACATCCCCGGGAGGAATAGAGGAAAAGTTCTGTTTGTTTGCTTTTGTCTTCTCCGGGGTTCCCGGGACCTAGACTGGCAGCAGCACTCCCCTCCACTGCACGCCCTGTCGGCCGGTCCGACAGGATTCGACGGGAGGTGTCCGTCGTGGCCGCAGCGCCCCTCACGCGCGGGTCCGGCGCCACCGCCTGGGCGCCCGAGCCGGTCACCGCCGACCCGTACAACGCCCAGACGCCCTGGGCGGCGCTGGCCGAGCCCGTCACTCCCGTGGAGGCCTTCTTCGTACGCGACCACTTCGGCATCCCGGACGCGGATCCCGGCCGCTGGCGCATGCGGATCGGCGGAGCCGTGGCCGCGCCCCTCGACCTGGGCTACGCGGAGCTGTGCGCGATGCCGTACCGGGAGCTCGACGTCGTCCTGGAATGCGCGGGCAACGGCCGCAGCCTGATGCGGCCCCGCCCCACGGGCCTGCCCTGGGGCCAGGGCGCGGTCGGGTGCGCGCACTTCGCCGGGGTGCCGTTCCGCTCCGTCGCCGACCGGGCCCGGATCGACGCGGCCGCCGTGGAGGTCGTCTTCTGCGGGGCCGACTCGGGTACGGTGCACGGCCGCCGCACCGCCTTCGAGCGCAGCCTCCCGCTCGCCGCGGCCCTGCACCCGGACACCCTCCTCGCCACGCACATGAACGGGGAGCCGCTGGCGCCCGAGCACGGGGCGCCCGTCCGCCTCGTGGTCCCCGGCCGGTACGCGGTCGCCGACGTGAAGTGGCTCGTCGGGGCCCGGGCCGTCACGGAGCCCTTCACCGGCCCCTTCCAGACGGAGGAGTACCTCTACACCGCCTCCCGCGGCACCCCCGACGGGCCCGTGACCACGGTCCGGGTCAAGTCCCTCGTCACCGCGCCGGCGCCCGGCTCGGTGCTGCGGTGCGGCGCGGAGACCCTCGTACGGGGGTGGGCCTGGTCGGGCGGCGGCGTGGCGGTCCACCGCGTCGAGGTACGGGTCGAGGGCGAGGGCGCCGGCGGTGCCCCCTCGTGGGAGGAGGCCCGGCTCGAGCCGGCGCTCGGGCCGTACGGCTGGCAGGAGTGGACCCATCCGTGGACGGCGCCCCTGCGGCCCGGGCGGTACCGGCTGCTGGCCCGCGCCACCGACGAGGCCGGGCACACCCAGCCGCCCCGTGCGCCGTGGAACGCCCACGGGTACGGGTGCAATCCGGTGGCCTCGGTGGAGGTCGTCGTGGAATGACCGGCCCGGCCTGACCCCGCCCGGCCCGTCTGGCCCGACCCCCGGCCCGAGTGGCCCGACCCCCGGCCCGCCCGGCTCAGCGCAGGGCCGCCAGGACCCGGCTCGTGCCGTGCTGCCAGACCGTGCCGACGTGGGTGAAGCCCGCCTCGTGGAGCAGGGCCGTGTGGGCGGCGACCGGGAGATCGGCGGAGGAGCACGGCGGGTGGCCGGGGGAGTCCGCGCGGGGCAGGAGCGCGGCCAGTTCCGGGTCCTCGGCCGCCCCCGACCACCACGACGCCCAGTCCTCGTGCGTGAACGCCAGGTTCCGCTCGCAGTGGCGGCGGCCGATGTCGGCCGCGAGGGCGCGGATCCCGGCGGAGTCGGGGGCGATGTGGTCGCCGTTGACGAGCACGCCGCCCGGGCACAGCCGTTCGGCCAGGTCCCGGTAGACCCGGCGCAGGGCGTCCTCGCTCAGGTAGTGCAGGGCGGTGGTGGAGACCGCCGCGTCCAGCGGCCGGTCCAGACCCAGCCCGTCCAGCCAGCCGGGCGCCCCGATCAGGGCCTGTACGTGGCGCAGCCGGGCACTGCCGTAGTGGGCCCGGCCCAGCTCCAGCAGCAGCGGGTCCGCGTCCACCGCGAGCACCTCGGCGTCGGGCAGCCGGTCGGCCAGCAGCGCCGCCAGCGCGCCCGGGCCGCTGCCGAGGTCGAGGACGAGCCGCCCGGGGCCGCCCCGCGCGCCGGTGCGGACGCCCGTACGGGCCCGCGCCGGTGCCCCCGTGGTGTGCTCGACGACGTCCGCGATGACGGTGAACCGCTCCGCCCGGTCCACGGCGTACCGCTGCTGCTGGCACTCCCAGCGCTCCACCCAGTGCGCAGCCGTCGCGGTGCTCACGCTGCTCACCCGGCTCGCCGTGCTCTCGCTGCCGCTCATAGTGAAAATCATTGCAGTGTGGCGAGGGCGGTGAGCAACTTCTCCATCTCTTCGAGTGTGTTGTAGACGTGCAGGCTGACGCGGACCGAGCCGCCCTCCGGCCCCGGCCCCGCCTGGCAGTGGTCGTCGCAGCGCACCATGAACCCGTGGCTGAACAGGATGAACCCCAGATCCTGCGAGCCGATCCCGCGGTGCCGGAACGTGACGATGCTGCCCCGGCGCTGCACGGCGGTGTCCGCCGCCAGGCTGGTTCGGCAGCCCAGCACCTCGTACGCCGGCATCCGGCTCAGCCCGTCCGTCAGCACCGACGCCAGCGCCGCCGTCCAGCGCCCGATCCGCTCGGTGCCGGCGGCGTCCAGCCAGTCCAGGGCCGCCGCCAGGCTCACGATGCCGGCCGTGTTCGGGGTGCCCTGCCAGCCGCCGGGCACGAAGGACGGGCCGCGCTCGCCCCGGGCCCAGACCGCGCCCGTTCCCGGCAGGGCGAGCGCCTTGTGCCCGGAGAAGACCAGGAAGTCCACGTCCAGCCCGGCCAGGGACACCGGCTGGTGGCCGACGCTCTGCGCCGCGTCCAGGCAGATCACCGGATCCGGGCCGACCGCCTCCCGGATCCGGTGGACGTTCATGTCGGCCCCGTACACGTGGTGGACGTGCGTGGCGGCCACGAACCGCAGGCGCGGGCCGGCCAGCGCCGCCAGTGCCGCCGGATCGTAGTCCCCGGACCCCTCCTGGCAGGGCAGTGCCCGTACGGCGATCCGCACGCCCTGCCGGGCCAGCACGTCCCGGGCCTCCAGCCAGGGGTCGAGATTGGCGCGGTGGTCGCCGAACGGGACCACGATCTCGTCGCCGTCCGCGAGCAGCCCCGGCAGCCAGTCCCGGGCGACGGTCCGCAGCCCCTCGGAGGTGCCGCCGGTGAAGTGCACCGACGAGCGCCGCGGGGCCGGGTCGCCCAGGAAGGCCTTGACCCGCTCCCGGGCGGCCTCCACGCGCGCCGTCGTGTGGTTGGCCCAGGGGTAGGAGCCGCGCCCGGCGTTGGCGTTGGAGGTGGTCAGGTACGAGGCCACCGCGTCCAGGACCGGCTGCGGCTTCTGCGCGGTGGCCGCACTGTCCAGGTAGGCCGCCGGCGGCCCGGAGCCGTCCCCGCGGCCGTCCCCATGGCCGTTCGCCCCCGCGAGGATGGGGAACTGCGCACGCAGCGGCCGCTGCCAGCCGGCGAGCGCGGCCAGCTCCCTGCGCGGATCGGGCGTCGCGGCGGCCACGTCAGTCACGCACCAGCGGGGCGCCGGCGTCCCGCCAGGCGATGATGCCGCCCGCGAGGCTCCGTACGTCCGGATGGCCCATCCGGGTGAGCAGCGCCGCGTACCGCAGGGACTTCTCCCCGACCGGGCAGGCCAGCAGCACCGGCCGGCTCGCGCTGAACGGCATCCCGCCCCGCACCAGTTCCGCGAACAGCTCGTCCACGATGTTGACGGAGCCGTCGATGTGCAGGGCCCCGTACGCGAACGGGCCGCGCAGGTCCACCACCAGCGGCTTCCCGCTCTCGACCCAGGGGCGCGCATCGGCCGGCTCCATGGACCGTACGGCCGCCAGCTCGGCGGCGGTGACGTGCTCGACCGCGTTGCGCACGGGCGGGCGGCCCAGCAGCTCGGGCCGGCGCCGGCGCACGTACCCCATGTAGCTCTCGGTCCGGTCGCACACCAGGAACACCGCGGTCCGGCGCTCCGTCAGCCCGGTGTCGAGGGCCCGCAGGTGGCGCACCGCGCCGTGGTACGCGGCCCCGCCGGTCGGCCCCGACAGCAGGGCGCAGCGGCGCAGCAGCACCAGCATCCCGTCGAGCGCCTCGTCGGAGTCCACCGTCTCCAGGGCGTCGTACACCGCCGGGTCGAACAGGCCCACCTCCTGCACCTCGTCGGCGGTGCGGATCCCGGGGATGAAGTCCGACTTGGCGCCGACCAGGCCGACGACCCGCACCGCGGGGTCGTGGGCGCGCAGGGCGCGGGCGACCCCGGTGGAGGAGCCGGCGGTGCCCACGCAGGCGATGAAGAAGTCCGGGGCGCGGCCGTCCAGGTCGGCGATGATCTCGGGGCCGGTGCCCTGCGCGTGCGCGTCGGCGTTGAGCGGGTTGAAGTACTGGTCGGTGTGCAGGTGGGCGCTGCCCGGCCGGGTCAGCTCCCGGTGGAAGACGGTCAGCGGATCGGAGGTGTCGGTCGGGTCGAGGCACTCGCTCTGCCCGGGCAGCTCCTCGATCTGCGCGCCGAGCAGGAGCAGCAGGTCCTTGATCTCGGGGACCCGCATCCGGTTGGTGACGCTCTTGAACGGCAGCCCGTACAGGCCCGCGAGCAGCGCCAGGGCCTTGGCCGTGTTGCCGCTGGACAGCTCGACCACGGTCTCGCCGCGGGCCGCGGCCCCGGCCAGCCGGCCGCGGACCATGTTCCAGGCAGCGCGGTCCTTGAGCGAGCCGAAGGGGTTGAGCATCTCCAGCTTGGCGTACAGGTCGATGTTGCGCAGGCCGTGCACATCCGGATCGATGCGCACCAGCGGGGTGTTGCCGATGGCCTCGGTGATGCTGTCGTACCGCAACTGTCATCCCCCCGTTTCGGTGACCGGCCAGTACTCCTCGTCCAGGCACCAGCGCCAGGCTCCGCCCTCCTCTCCCGCCGCCCTGACGGCGACCTTGCGGGCCGGCGGCTGCCGCTGGGCCCTGGTGGCGGTGAAGTCCATGCAGTACCCGGCCGTGTTGGGGAAGGCCAGCAGGTCGCCGGCCCGCGGCAGGCGGGGCAGGAAAACGGTCCGGCGGGTGATCAGGTCGGCCTCCAGGCAGAGGCTGCCCATGAGGTGCACGCCGACGGGGCCCCGGCCGCCCGCGCCGCCGGAGGTGCCTGTGGGCGCGTCGGGGGACGCCCCGGCGGACGTGTCCTGGGACGCGCCGGCGGGCGTGCCGTCGCGGCCGACGAGGACCGGGTCGACGAGCACGCCGTGGTCCTCCAGGCCGACGTCGCCGGCGTTCAGCGCGAGCCGCACGCGCGGCGGGCCCTCGGCGTCGGTCCGCACCTCCAGCACCCGGCCGAGCGTCAGCCCGCACTGGTCCACCAGGGCCCGGCCGGGCTCTGCGTACAGGTCGCACAGGCTCTCCAGCAGCAGGGTGCCCAGGGTCCGGCCCAGCGTGGGCGCCGGGCGGGACAGCAGCTCGTCGAGGTACGCGGGCCCGGCGGCCGGCCGGTACGCGGGGTACAGGGCGAGCGCGCCCCTGAGGGTGCCGTGCTCCACGCGCAGCCCGTAGCCGTGGCCGCCCCAGGTCAGCGGGGGGCGGCGGCCGAGCGCGGCCTCGGTGAGGGCGGTGGTGTAGCGCTCCCACTGGGCGGCGTGGGCCAGGTAGCTCACGCCGAAGCCGCCCCCGACGTCGACGGCCCGGGGCGTGAAGCCGCGTAACCTCAGCTCCTCCACGGCGCGCAGGCAGCCCTCCAGGGCGGTGGCCTTCTCGTCGGTGCTCGTGGTGTCCAGGTGGTAGCCGACCCCGACCGGCTCCACGGCGTCGCGCAGTGCGTCGAGCAGGTCGAGCAGCGGGCCGAGGGCCTTGACCGCGGTGCCGAAGCGGCTGCTCCGGGAGAGCGTGCGCGGCCCCGCGGTCTCGAATCCGGACAGCCGCAGCAGGACGCGCAGGCGGGGCAGCCCGTACGAGCGCACCAGCCGCGCGGCCCGTTCGAGCTCTCCCGGCCCGTCGGCGTTCACGGTCACTCCGGTGCGCGCGGCCAGCCACAGGAACGCGGGGTCCTTCGGGCCCGTCGCCATGATCCGGTCGGGGGTGAACCCGGCCCCGAGGGCGTGCTGCAGCTCCTGCAGCGAGGCGGCGTCCAGTCCGGCGCCGGTGTGGGCGGCCAGGTGCCGGACCAGGGCGCTGGAGCCGGTGGCCTTGTGCGCGAAGAAGATCCGCCCGGAGAGGTGGTGGCGGCGCAGGACGGCCTCGAAGCCGGCCGTGTTGTGCTCGGTCTCCGCAGGCAGGACGACGCCCAGCGGCGAGCCGAGCGCGTCCACGAGGCCGTGCAGGAACGGCCCGGAGCGCAGCAGGGACGCCGGGCCCGTGGTGAGCCGCGGCTCCAGGTACAGAGGGGCGTCGTACACGTCGTACAAAGGGGCGTCGCTCATCCCGGCCGTTCCGTCCCTCCCCGACGGCGCCGTCGGCGGACCCGGGGCCCGCGGCCCCGCGGTGCCGTGGTCCCGCGGTGCTGCGGCCCTGCCGTGCCCGCCCTGCGCGATCGATCATTCGTCCGGCTCGGGCCATCATCGCTCCGTTCGGGCGGCAGCTGAAGGGTGCGCGGGAGCACGGGGGGCGGATGGCCGGATCACGACGGTGGTGAAAGGGGGTTCAGAGGGTGAGGCTCATCAGGACGTCGTCCCGGTCGTCGCCGGGAGCCACCCGCAGCGCCCCCGGCCACCGGCCGACCTCCTCCCAGCCCAGCCGCCGGTAGAAGTCCTCCAGGCCGCAGCCGGACCGGGCGCTGAGCTGGAGCCGCTCCAGGCCCATCTCGTCCCGGGCGATCGCGGCCACCCCCGTCATGAGGGCCGTGCCGATGCGGCGGCCGCGAAAGCGCGGGTGGGTCTGGACGTGGTTGACCACGCCGCAGTGGGCGATCAGCGGATGCGGATCGTGGTGCAGGACCAGCCAACCGGCGAGGCTCCCTGCGCAGCGGGCCACGAGCAGCCGGGACCGGTCCGGGTCCAGCCCGCGTACGAGCCGCTCCACCACCGGCGCCACGTCCGCCGGGCCCACGGGCGGCATGGGCAGCCCGGGTGCGATCACCGCGCCGCCCGCGTTGACCACGGCCGCCCAGCAGTCGACCACCTGTGCTCCGAGCCCGGGCGGCACACCGTCCGGGCGCGTCAGCTGTACGAGCTGCACCGGTTGCGGAAGATCCGGGCACCCGGGAGGCGGGGACGACGGCGGGGACGACGGCATGTCCCCCAGGGTCTCAGGAGCCGGCCGTGCCGGGGGAGGCTGCGGGCGCCCCCGTGCGCCCTTGGCCGGAAAGCGGCCCGGGAGGCGAGGGCGCCGGGAAGCGAGGGGGCCGGGAGGCGAGGGCGCCGGGAAGCGAGGGGGGCCGGGAAGCAAGGCGAAGCCGGGCCGCGCGGGCAGCCCGGGGTGTCCACAGGCCGGCCGGGGGTGTCGCAGGAGGTCGGTAGGCTTCCCGCATGACCCTTTCGGACGCGTCCCCGCGCACCCACGATGCCCTGGAGGTGCTGCACCGCGTCTTCGGGTACGACTCCTTCCGCGGTGAGCAGCAGCAGATCATCGAGCACGTCGCGGGCGGCGGCGATGCGCTGGTGCTGATGCCGACCGGCGGCGGCAAGTCGCTCTGCTACCAGATCCCCGCGCTGGTCAGAGGCGGCACCGGCGTCGTGGTCTCGCCGCTGATCGCGCTCATGCAGGACCAGGTGGACGCGCTCACCGCGCTCGGCGTGCGAGCCGGGTTCCTGAATTCCACGCAGGGCTTCGACGAGCGGCGCACCGTCGAGCAGCTCTTCCTCGCCGGCGAGCTGGACCTGCTCTACCTGGCCCCCGAGCGGCTGCGCACCGAGGGCACGCAGCGCCTCCTCGACCAAGGCGAGGTCTCGCTGTTCGCGATCGACGAGGCGCACTGCGTCGCCCAGTGGGGCCACGACTTCCGGCCCGACTACCTCGCCCTGTCGATGCTGCACGAGCGCTGGCCCAAGGTCCCGCGGATCGCCCTGACCGCGACGGCCACCCCGGCGACGCACGCCGAGATCTCCTCCCGACTGGGGCTCGGCGAGGCCCGGCACTTCGTCGCCAGCTTCGACCGGCCGAACATCCAGTACCGGATCGCCGCCAAGAACAACCCGCAGAAGCAGCTGCTGGAGCTGATCCGCTCCGAGCACGAGGGGGACGCCGGCGTCGTCTACTGCCTCTCGCGGGCCTCCGTGGAGAAGACCGCCGCCTTCCTGGTGGAGCAGGGAATCGACGCGGTGGCCTACCACGCGGGCATGGACGCCGCCGCGCGCGCCGCGAACCAGTCCCGCTTCCTGCGGGAGGACGGGATCGTGGTCGTCGCCACGATCGCGTTCGGCATGGGCATCGACAAGCCGGACGTGCGGTTCGTGGCCCACCTGGACCTGCCGAAGTCGGTCGAGGGCTACTACCAGGAGACCGGCCGCGCCGGCCGTGACGGCGAGCCGGCCACCGCCTGGCTGGCGTACGGGCTCCAGGACGTGGTGCAGCAGCGCAAGCTGATCGAGGGCTCCGAGGGCGACGAGGCCCACCGCCGATCCCAGAGCGCCCACCTCGACGCGATGCTCGCGCTGTGCGAGACCGTCGAGTGCCGGCGGGTGCGGCTGCTGGCGTACTTCGGCCAGGAGTCCGGGCCGTGCGGAAACTGCGACACCTGCCTGACCCCGGCCGAGTCCTGGGACGGCACGGTCGCCGCGCAGAAACTGCTGTCCGCGGTGTGGCGGCTGGCGCGGGAGCGGCGCCAGAAGTTCGGCGCCGGCCAGATCATCGACATCCTGCAGGGCAAGAAGACGGCCAAGGTCATCCAGTTCGACCACGACCAGCTGTCCGTGTTCGGGGTCGGCGCCGACCTGGGCACCGCCGAGTGGCGCGGGGTCGTACGGCAGCTGCTGGCGCTCGGGCTGCTCGCGGTCGAGGGCGAGTACGGGACGCTGGTGCTGACCGAGGCCAGCGGGGAGGTGCTCGGCGGCCGCCGGAGCGTGCCGCTGCGCAAGGAGAAGGCGCCCGCCCAGCCGCGCAAGGAGTCCGGGGCGCGGTCCGGCTCCGGCAAGGCCGGCCGGGTGCCGGTGGACCTGCCGTCGGGTGCCGTGCCGGTGTTCGAGGCGCTGCGGGCCTGGCGGGCCGCGACGGCCCGGGAGCAGGGGGTGCCGGCGTACGTCGTGTTCCACGACGCCACGCTGCGGGAGATCGCGACGCGGCTGCCGGGGTCGGTGGAGGAGCTGTCCACGGTCAACGGCGTGGGCGAGGCGAAGCTGGCCAAGTACGGCGAGGGGATCCTGGAGGCCCTGGCCGACACCCGGGCCGCGGCCGCCGCGACCGCCCCGGCCGCCCCGGCGGACCCGCCCCCGCACGAGGAGGAGCCGCCCCCCGTCCCGGAGGACCTCGACCCCCCGTGGGACGACTGGGAGTAACAGGCCCCGCCCACCCCGAGGGCCCGGACCCGGCCGGGCCCCTGGGGCTCCGCCCCAGCCCCCGCGCCTCACATGCCGGCGGAGCCGGATGTGGCCGGCCCGCGGCTTCAGAGAGCCGGTCTGGGCCTGCTTTCGGAGCCGGGGTCGGCACATTCAGCCTCGCCGGCGATTGAGGCGCGGGGTCTGGGGCTGAGCCCCAGGGGCCCGGCGGAGCCGGGTTTTCCCCGACCCCGGTGCCAGCGGCAGTGGGCTGGGCCGGGCTAGGCCTCTGCAGGGGCGGCCTCCTCCTCCGGGGACTCGGCGTCGGCCAGACCGGCCTGCTCCGGGCACGGCGGGCACAGGCGGGTGTATTCCGCCATCACCTCCTCCACCGTTTCCTTCTGCTTGCGCTCGCACGCCTTGCGGCGGGTCTCCTCCTTGCAGGCGAGCTCGGCCCGCGCCCCCTCCAGCACCGCAATGGCCTGCCAGCCCTTCAGCACGCACAGCAGCGCCTTGCACAGGCAGTCCACGAACTCCGACACCGTCGAGAAGCCCCGCCACGCCTCCCGGATCCGCCGCAACAGCGCCAGCAGGCGCGCGTAGAGCCGTACGACGTCCTGCCCGAGCACCGGATCGCACACGTCCGCCAGCAGCTGCGCCGCGTCCGCCTTGATCTTCGCCGCGCGCTCCGGCAGGGCCGTCAACTCGCTCACCAGGGCCGTGAAGCACGCCGCCGCGCGCAGCGTGTCCGTCGTGTAGTGGGCGATGCGGGCGGAGAGCGTGGCGACCGTGTCGTCCGGGCCGACCGTGTCGGAGAAGTCGCAGCCGCAGTCCTCCACGCAGCAGCCCCAACTACCCGCGCACCGCCGGATCTCCTCGAAGACCCGGTCCACCGCCTGCCCCAGGCAGTGCCGCTGCTCGTGCGTGACCCGGCAGCGGATCTGCTCGCGGACCTTGCCGAGGGTGGTCCCGGCCTCGTCCAGGTCCGTCTTCGCGGCCAGCCGGGCCTTGGTGTAGCCGGTCCGGGCGCCGTTGAACCGCTCCTGGAACTCCCGTAGCTGCGGCAGGTGTTCCTGGGTGACCTCGGCCCGGCGCTGGATCCCCGTGGCGATGCACGCCAGTTCGTCGATGGCGCCGGCGTCGCAGCCGCCGCCGGCCGACTGGGTGTGGAGGGTGCTGCTCATCTTCGGCTCTCCTGGTCGATACGGGCAGGCGCACCGAGTGTGGGCCGGGCGGTGTCACCGGGCCGTCGCCACCCCCGCCGCACCCGCGGGCCCGCCGCAACGGCCCCGTGACGCGGTGGGCCGCAGCATCGCCGCATGGCTGGATACCGGGCACTCGCCGCCGTCGGGCGCAGCGTCGTCGCGCTGCTCAACCGGCGTTTCGCCGAGGAGATCCCCACGGGCCGCCGCCCCGAGGCCGTGCTCGCCGGGCCGGTGGACTTCGACAAGGTCGACGCCCCCGGCTCCGTCATCCGCAACCCGGCCGTGTCCGTGTACTGCTACCGCCTCAGCGTCGACCGCGAGACCCGGCCCGCCCTCGCGGCAATGGCCGCCCGGGACGGGCTGCCGCGGCTGCCGCTGCGCATGCACCTGATGATTGCCGCCTGGGACCAGTTCGTGGAGGCCGAGCTCGAATGGCTGGGCCTGGTCGCCCGCGTGCTGGAGAGCGAGGCCCTGCTCACCGGGCCGCTGCTGCACCCCAGCGGGGACTGGCTGCCCGGCGATTCGGTGCAGGTCGTCCCCGACGAGCTGGCCATGGACTCCATGAGCGAGGCCTTCCAGGCGATGACCACCGACTACCGGCTCTGCCTGCCGTACGTCGCCCGCGTCGTCCGCATCGACGGCCCGGCCGGGCCGGCCCCGGCCGCGGTCACCACGGTCGCCGCCGGACCTGTGGGGCGGGTGCCGTGAACCGGGACGGGGACGGGCAGGTGGACGTAGACGTGGACGTGGACGTGGACGTACTGCACCGCCTCGCCCTGGCCGTGCGCCCGCTCGACGCCCGCACCCGGGCCCCGGCCGGGCCGGGGCTGCGCGTCGGCTGGGAGAGCGGCCCCGTCCCGGGCCGCCGGCAGCGCACCCCCGGCGGCCTCGTCCGCCCTTTCGAGGGTCATGGTGCCGACGGGTTCGTCCTGCGGTACCCGTACACCGGCGGCCCGCCCGCCACCGTCACCGTCCGCATCGACGACCCCGCCCGCCGCTTTGTCCCGCGCCGCTTCCGGGTGCCGCTGTGGACCCGGGCCGAGCTCGCCGGGGCCGATGCCCGGCCGCCCACCGCCGCCCATGTCCGCGCCGACGCCCGGCTGCTGCTGCCCTGGCTGCTGCCCGGCCCCGCGTACCCGGTGCCGCAGGGCACGACCGGCCTCCGCTTCCGCGTCGCGTACGCCACCGGGCCCGCCGGCAGCGGCCCCGTGCGGTGGCCGCGCGTGGACGCCTTCGGGCCCGGCGGCGTTCCGCTCGGCTGGGCCCACGGCGACGAGCACGGCCAGGTGCTGCTGCTGATCGACGCGGTCGGCGTCCTGCCCTCGCCGGTGCCCTCCCGCCTCGACATCGCCCTGCGGACGCACGCTGCGGACCCGGAGCCGCCCCCGCCGGCCACGGGTGCGCTCCCGGGCCTCCCCACCGAGCCCGTCGACCGCAGCACCTCCCCGCCCCGCCCGCAGGACCTCGACAACGCGGTGCTGCGCGGGACCGCCCGGCCCGCCGGATACCGCACCGGCGCCGCCGACACCGTCCGCACCCTCACCGTCGGCCAGGTGGTCCCCGCCCCCGACCTGATCCACACCACCGCCTGACCCGCCCGACCCGTGTGTCCGAGGAGACCCGTACATGCCCGAGTACCTGACCCCCGGGGTCTACGTCGAGGAGACCAGCTTCCGCTCCCGGTCCATCGAAGGCGTGCCGACCAGCACCTTCGGCATGGCGGGGCGCACCGAGTACGGACCCGTGCCCTACACCCTGCCCAACGGCGGCCCCGCCGTCCTGCCCGGCCCCACCCTGGTGACCGGCTTCACCGAGTACGAACGGGCCTTCGGCGGGCTCCGGATCGGCGGCGCGGACTGCCAACTCGCCCTCGCGGCCCGCGCCTTCTTCGCCAACGGCGGGCGCCGGCTCTACGTCTCCCGGGTCTTCCCCTTCACCCGTACCGGCACAGGCACCGGCACCGGCGACCCCATCGACGTCCCCCGCAACTTCGCCTCCGTCTCCCTGCCCGCCGGGGCCCGCCCGCTGCTGCGCTGGTGGGCCCGCTGGCCCGGCTCCGCCGGGGCCCGGATCAGCGTCGCGGTGGCCTTCCGGCGCGGCAAGAACATCGTCGTCACGGGCGCCGACAACCAGCCGCGCCTCACCGGGGTCCAGGAGGGAGCGGCCGTCGAGACCGCCCCGCTGGACTCCGAGGGGCAGCCGCCCGTCCTCGGCGACGGCACCGCGCCGGTGCCGGGCAAGGTCCGCGTCGTGGTCCGCCGCGCCGACGGCGTCCTCGGCTACCGCACCGACCAGGGCGGCTTCGCTCCCGTACCGGCCGGCGAGGCGGCCTTCCACCTCACGCTCGCCGTCACCGTACGCCTCGACGACCGCGTCGACGTCTACAACGAGCTCGAACTCGACGACCTGCACCCGCGCTCCGTCGGCAACGTCCTCCAGGCCGCCGACCCGACCGACGAGTTCTCCCTCGTCCGGCTGGAGACCGTACCGCCCGCGGCCGGGACCCCCGCCACCCCGGGCGCCCTCCTGACCGCGTTGCTCGCGCCCGGTCCGGCCGGCGTCCACCTCGAGGAAGGCGGCGACGGGCGGCAGTTGGCCCCGGAGGACCTGGCCGGCAAGGAGGCCAACCCGGACAGCCTCACCGATCCCGCCCTCGGGCTCGGCGCGCTCGCCGAGATCGACGACATCGCCATCGTCGCCGCCCCGGACACCGTCACCCTCCCGCGCGAGCAGCAGAAGGCCGCGGTGGACCACCTGATCGGCCACTGCGAGAAACTCCGCTACCGGATCGCGATCGTCGACCCGCCCCCCGGCAGCTCGATCTCCGAAGTGCGCAGGTTCCGCGCCCAGTTCGACACCAAGTACGCCGCTCTCTACTACCCCTGGGTCAAGATCACCGACCCCGGCCGGCGTCCCGACCCCGGCGCCCCTCCGCCCGTCCTCGAGGTGCCGCCGTCGGGCTACGTCGCCGGCGTCTACGCCCGCAGCGACACCGAGCGCGGCGTGCACAAGGCCCCCGCCAACGAAGTCCTCCTCGGCGTCAACGACTTCACGGCCAACGTCACCTACGACCGGCAGTCCGTCCTCAACCCGGAGGGCATCAACGCCCTGCGCTTCTTCGAGGGCCGCGCCCGGCGCGTGTGGGGCGCCCGCACGATGAGCTCCGACCCGGAGTGGAAGTACGTCAACGTCCGCAGGCTCTTCATCTACCTGGAGCACTCCATCGAGAAGTCCACCCAGTGGGCGGTCTTCGAACCGAACAACGAGCGGCTGTGGGCCTCGATCCGGCAGACCGTCGAGGACTTCCTCTTCGCCACCTGGCGCACCGGCGCCCTGCTGGGCACCAAGCCGGAGGAGGCCTTCTTCGTGCGCTGCGACCGCACCACCATGACCCAGAACGACCTGGACAACGGGCGGCTGATCTGCCTGATCGGCGTCGCGCCCACCTATCCCGCCGAGTTCGTCGTGTTCCGCATCGGCCAGTTCACGGCCGACGCGCAGCGCAGCTGACCCCGCCCAGAACGGGAGACACCGCCCCATGGCCACGCGCAACAACCCCTACGGCGCCTTCAACTTCCTGGTCAAACTCGGCGACACCGGCGGCGAGGACCAGATCGCGGGCGGCTTCTCCGACTTCACCGGAGCCGCCAACGAGGTGAGGTTCTCCGAGTACCGCAACGGCAACGACCGCGAGAACCACGTCCGCAAGATCGCCAACACCAACACCACCAACGACGTCACCCTCAAACGCGGGATCATCGGCGACCTCCGCCTGTTCAACTGGATCAAGGCCGTCCGGGAAGGCGCCCAGGACACCCGCACCGTCACCGTCACCCTGCACGACGAGGGGCGCACCGCCGTCTGCGCCTGGGTCCTGCACGCCGCCCAGCCCAGGAAGTGGGTCGGCCCCACCCTCAGCGGCAAGGGCGGCGGCGAGGTCGCCATGGAGGAACTCCACCTCGTCGCCGAGCGCATCGACTTCCAGTCCCTGTGAGCGGGCCCGGACTGCGGCTCGGGGCGCCGGGCGTGTATCGCGATGCCCGGCGGGCCGCGCCCGGCTTCGCGCCGGTGCGGCTGGACGTCGCGGGGTTCGTCGGTGTGGCACCGCGCGGGCCCGTCGACGAGCCGGTGGCCGTCGACCGCTGGTCGGACTACGTGCGGTACTTCGGCGGGTTCGAGGGGCCCGGGCTGCTGCCGTACGCGGTACGGGCCTTCTTCGCCCAGGGCGGGGTACGGGCGCACGTCCTGCGGGTGGCGCCGCTGCCCCGCGCCCCGCACCCCGCCGCCGAGCAGGCCTGCGCCCTGCACCGGGTCGCGCTGGCCCGCGCCGGTGCCGGGGGCGCGGTGCCGTACGAGGTCGGGCTGCGGGCCCGGGACGAGGGCGGCTGGGGCGGCCGGATCGCGGTGCGCTGGGACTTCACCGCCGCCGGGCGGTTCGAGGGCGCGGTGCGCGGGCGGGAGCTGGCGCTGCCGGAGGGGCGGATCCCGCCGGCCGGCTCGGTGCTGCGGATCAGGGGCGCGGGGCTGCCGCCCGCCGGGGGTTTCTTCCGGATCGCCGAACTGGCGGAGCGGGCGGGGGAGGGCGGGTCCTCCGGGTTCGGGGCGCGGGTGCGTACCGCGCTGCTCGACCGCCCGCCGTACGACGACACCGGCGCGGGCAGCGGGTCCGGGGGGCCGGCGCCGATCGTGGAGGCCGAGGTGGTCACCGCCACGGTCACCGTCTCCGACGCCGACACCGCGAGCCCCCGCGGCGAGCGGTTCGCCGGGCTCGGGCTGTGCCGCGGGCACCCCCGCGCAGCCGATGCGGTCCTGGCCGCCGAGTCGCTCCTCGTCACGCCCGACGGGGTCTGGCCCGAGGTCCTCCTGCCGCCCGACCTCTTCCTCACCTCCGCCCTCTCGCGTCCCGTCCGCCCCGGCACCGACCGCTACGCCGGCATCGGCGCCGACAGCTTCCTCGGCCCCCTCCCGGTCGAGCTGCTGCCCGCCGGCGGCTGTGACGACACGGATGGTGCGGACGCCCCCGACGGCGCCGTCGGCATGGACCGGATGGCGCTCGTCCCCGAGGTCGCGCTGCTGTCCGTACCCGACCTGCTGTGGCAGTACGGGGACAGCGCGCCCACCACCGAGACGCTGCCGCGGCCCCTCACCGGCCGCTTCGCGCCCTGCCCGCCGCCCGCCGCGCCCACCGTCCTGCACCCGGCCCGGCCCCGGGACCTGCTCCTGGACTCCGCCGACCGACTGCCCGAGATCCTGCGCCGCCAGCAGCGGCTCGTGGCCCTGGCCGAGCACCGGCGCCGGTTCGTCGCCCTCCTCGACGTACCGCCCGGGCTGCCCGTGCGCGCCGTCGCCCGCTGGCGCGCCGCCCTCGACTCCAGCCACGCCGCCGCCTACCACCCGTGGCTCGGCGTGGTCGACCCCGATGCCCCCGACGCCCCCGACCCGGCCCGGCGCGCCGTCCTCGTCCCGCCGTCCGGCTTCGCGGCCGGCATCACCGCCGAACGCGAACGGCGCCTCGGCCTGCCCTGGGGCCCCGCCAACGCCTTGGCCGCCGACGCCGTGACCGCCGCGCAGCGGCTCGGCGACGCCGACTGCGACGAGCTGCACCTGCTCGGCATCAACGTCTTCCGCGCCGAGCGCGACGGCTACCGCCTCGCCGCCGCCCGCACCCTCTCCCACGACCCCGACCTGCGCCAGCTCAGCGTGCGCCGGCTGATGACGATGCTCCGGCTCACCCTGCACCGGCAGGCTCAGCCGCTGGTCTTCGAACCCCACACGCCGCAGCTGCGCGACGAACTGCGCAGCTCGCTCGTGCAGTTGCTGCGCGGCCTGTACCGGGCGGGGGCCTTCGCCGGGGACACCGAGGACGAGGCTTTCTTCGTACGCTGCGACGAGCAGCTCAACCCGGTCCGCTCACAGGGGCTGGGGAGGCTCGTCGCCGAGGTCGGGGTGGCGCCCGCGCAGCCGCTGGAGTACCTGGTGCTGCGGATCACGCAGTACGGCGACGGAACCGACGGGCAGCGTCACCGCCGTCGAACTGAGGTGAGGTGAGCCGTGCCCGGCCGCAGCCCCGAACTCGTCCAGACCTTCCGGTTCCGGATCCGGCTCACCCGCAGCTCCGCGCCGGGCCGCACCGCGCTCCCGCCGCCCGACCTGCCCAGCCCGCTGTCCGAGGCCGCCGCGGCCCCCGGCCCGGCCGCCGCGCCCGGTCCCGCCCCAGCGGTGGCGGCGTCCGGCGGCGGGCCCGACCGGCTGGGCGACGGCGGGTTCCAGGAGTGCTCGGGGCTCGGCCTGGAGGTCGACCTGCGCGAGTACGCCGAGGGAGGCGCCAACGACGCGGTCGTACGCCGGGTCGGGCGGGTCAAGCTCCAGCCGATCGTCCTCAAGCGCGGCATGTTCGTCGCCGCCGGCGGCGGGAGCGCCGACACCGCCCTGTGGGACTGGCTGCACGGCATGGTCGCCGACGGGGCGCCCGTGCCCCGCTACGACGGCGACGTGGAGGTGCTCGACGCCGCCGGCGCCCGGGTGGTGGCCCGCTGGACCTTCACCCGCGGACTGCCCCTGAAGATCACCGGGCCGACGCTCAACGCCAGGACAGGGGAGATCGCCGTGGAGGAACTGCACATCGCCCACGAGGGCCTGCGCCTGGAGCGCACCCCGTGACGGCCACCGCCCACGCCACCCTGACCCGGCTGGAGGTCTTCGGCGAGCGGGGCAAGGACGGCACGCCGCTCGTCCGGGAGGCCGGACCGTCCCTCGCCGTGCAGTTCAATCCGACGAGCCTGCGCATCTCCCGTGCCAACAACGTCGACCGGGGCGGGGCGACCACGAAGTCGCAGAAGGTCCAGCACCCCGCGCAGGAGGGCTCCACCCTCACCTTCGACCTGGAATTCGACACCGCCGAACAGCGCGGCAACGGCGGCCACGTCGACGTCCGCCGCTGGACCGCCCTCGTACGGCAGTTCGTCGAGCCGCCCCCGCAGAAGGCCTCCGACCCGCCGCCGCCCGTCCGCTTCGTGTGGGGGACGCTGCGCTACAACGGCATCGTCACCCAGGTCACCGAGGAGCTCGACCACTTCGCGCCCGACGGCACCCCGCTGCGGGCCAAGGTCTCCGTGGTGATCGTCGAGCAGAACTTCGCCTACCAGGCGCACGCCGAGGGCCCCGGCGCCAGGGACAGCCGGGCCGCCACCGAGGCCGGCGACCAGGGCGCCGGAGCCGCGCCCGGCACGGCCGGGACGAACCGGCCCCGGCAGGTGGTCCAGGCCCGGGACGGGGAGTCAGCCCAGCAGCTGCTGGCCCGGCTCGGGCGCGACCCCGCCGCCTGGCGCGGCGCGATGAGCGGACTCGACAGCCCCCTGGCCCTGGCGGCCGGGGCGTCCGTCCGGCTGGGCGCGGAGGTCGAGGCGGGTTTCGCCGGTGCGGCCGCGGCCGGCCTGACGGCGGGCTTCGCGGCGGGCGCGGCGGTGGCCTCGGCCGCCGCCCTGGCCGCCGCCCTGGGCACGACGGCCCCGGGAGGGACCCCGGCTGTCCCGGGTGCCGCGGGAGCCGCGGGAGCCCCGGGCGGCAGCGGCCCGGGCGGCGGCCGAGGCGGCCCCACCGTCTCCGGTGCGGGCGCCCCCGGTACGGCCGGCCCGGCCGGTACGGGGCCCCGGGCCGAACCGGATCCGGCCCGGGCGGGGTTCGTGCTCAGCGCCGGCGGAGGCATCGGCGCCGCTGCCGACGCGGTGGCCGCGGCCGCGGTGGACCTCGCCACCGCCCGTGCCCGGCAGTCCTTCGAGGTCCCCCCGGCCCCGCACGCCCCGCCCCCACCCGGGCCGGCCGCGCCCGGATACGCCCCGCCGGGATACGCCGCGCCCGGATACGCCCCTCCCGCCGCCCCCGACCCGCGCGCCACCACGTACGGCCGCGGCATCCCCCTGCGCTCGCGCGCCGACCCCGCCACCCTCGCCGAGGTCCGCGCCGGCGGCGCCCGCAGCCTCACCGACCGGGCCCGCCGCGAGGAGGTCCCCGCCCCCGACCCGCTCGCCCCGCCCTGGGAGCGGCTGCCGCCCGACCCGCCCGGCCGGGCCGCCGCCGACTGCGGGCAACGCGGCCGTGACGCAGGCCCCACCACCCTGGGGTGGACACCGCGAGGAGGCCCGCCATGAGCGTGTACATCGGAGAGCTGCACACCGAAGTGGTCCCCGCGGGCAGCGGCGGCCCGCCCGCCCCCGCACCCGCCCCCGGCAGCGGGGGCGCAGGGAGGTGGGCGGCGGCCGAGCAGCACCGGGAGGCCTGCGAGCGGGCGGCCTGGCTCGCCGCGCGCACCGCCGCGGAGGGCTTCGATGACTGATGCCGCGGTCGCGGCCGTCTCGCCCGTCTTCGAGGTCGGCGGAGCCCTCGTCAAGGACCTCGCCCGTGACTGTGTACGCCTGGAGGTGGCCGAGGGCGTCGAGGGACTGCGCACCCTGCGCGCCCACTTCCTCGCCGTCGGCCCCGGCGCCAGGGGCCCGCAGGACCGGCTGCTGCACCTCGACGGGTCCACGGTCGGCCTCGGCAGCGCCCTCAAGGCGGCCCTCGGCCCGCCCACGGGCCAGCGCTACGTCTTCGAAGGCGTCGTCTCCGGCATCGAGCTCGTCCTCGGCGACGGCGAACCGCCCCTGGTCCTCGTCCACGCCGAGGACGCGCTGATGCGGCTGCGGATGACCCGCCGCATGCGCACCTACCGCGACGCCACCGACGCGGAGGTGGCCCGCGACATCGCCCGCGAGCACGGCCTCGACGCCGACGCGGACGTCCCCGGCCCCCGCTACGACGTCGTCCAGCAGCTCAACCAGAGCGACCTCGCCTTCCTGCGCGAACGGGCCCGCCTCGTCCAGGCCGAGCTGTGGGCCACCGGCCGCACCCTGCACTTCCGGCCCCGCGGCAGCCGCACCGCCGCCGTGCAGACCCTGGTCTTCGGCAACCAGCTGATGTCGGTGCGGCTCGCCGCCGACCTCGCGCACCAGCGCAGCGAGGTCGTCGTCACCGGGTACGACGCCGAGCGGCGCGAGATCGTCGACGAGCGGGCCGGCCCCGAGGTCGTCGAGGCCGAGACCGCCGGCGGCCGCACCGGTGCCCGGCTGCTGGCCCGCGCCCTCGGCCCCGCGACCAGCCTGCGCGTACGGGAGGCCGCCCTGACGACGGAGGAGGCCGGGAGCTGGGCCCGCGCCGAAATGCTGCGCCGCGGACGCCGGTTCGTCACCGTCGCCGGCACCACCAACGGCAGCCCCGACCTGGTCGTCGGGGGCCGGCTCACCCTCCGCTCGGTCGGCGCCCCCTTCGAGGGCGAGGGCTACCACGTCACCCGGATCCGGCACACCTTCGACCCCGACCACGGCTTCCGCACCCGCTTCGACGCCGAACGCCCCGGCCTCAACGAGGTGACGTGATGTCCCTGCCCGCGCCCGCGGACGGCTCCGCACCCGGATACTTCGGCGTCTACCCGGCGTTCGTCACCGACATCGTCGACACGAAGAGGCTCGGCCGGATCGAGGTCCGCTTCCCCTGGCTCGGCCGCGACGGAGACCGCGACGTGCGCGCCTGGGCCACGCTCTGCTCCCCGTACGCCGACGACCGGCAGGGCCTGCTGGCGCTGCCCGAGGTCGGCAGCCAGGTCGTCGTGGCCTTCGAGGCGGGCAACCCGCGCCGCCCGTACGTCATCGGCGCCGCCTGGAACGGGCGCACCGAGCTGCCGCACGAGCCGGACGCGGCCAACGACATCCGGCAGCTGAGGTCCCGGGCCGGCAGCCGGCTGGAGTTCGACGACACGGCCGGCGCGGCCAGGGTGCGGATCACCATGGCCTCCGGACACGAGGTCGTCCTCGACGACGCCGCCCGGCAGGTGACGATCCGGCACAGCGGCGGCTGCGTCGTCCGGCTGACCCCCACCGCCGTACAGGTCGAGGCGAACGCCGCCGTCGAGGTCAAGGCACCCACGGTGACGGTGAACGCCCCGCTGTCCACCTTCACCGGCCTGGTGAAGTGCGCGACCCTCGTCGCCGAGCAGACGGTGGTCTCCCCGGCCTACACCCCCGGCGCCGGGAACCTCTGGTGAGCGCCGGTCCGCGGGCCGCTGCGGAGGGCGGTACGGGCGCCGCCGACCACGGGTTCCGGATCCTCGCCCCCTGGTACGTGTGCGAGCGCGGGAAGTTCGACCGCTTCGCGCCCGCGGCGCTGACCCCGGCGCTGCAGAAGTACGCCTCGGCCGAGTTCGTCCACGCCCTGGTCGCCGACCCCCGCGACTCGCTGGCCTTCGACCCGGTCGAGGACGTGTGGTCGTGCCCGCTGCCCGTACCGCCCGAGCAGCGAGGGCCCGGCCGGGCCCGCTTCGCCACCCACCGGCTCTACCGCACCAAGCTGCGCAAGCTCTACCAGCCCAGCCACGAACGCTTCTACGCCGTCGTCGTCGAGCTCTTCTGCGACCGGCCCGGATGGCCGCGGCCCCAGTCCGCCGAGGGGCTGGAGGTCGGGTTCGTGATGCGCCGGCGCCAAGTGGAGATCGACTGCCCGCCCAAGGTGCTGCGCCGGCTCGCCCTGCGGCTGACGACCGGCCTGCTCGCCGGTGCCGGTGCCGGTGCCGACGCCGCCACTGCGTCCGCGGCCGGGCCGGCCGGCGCCGGGCCGTCGCTGTCGCAGGCCCGGGACCTGCTGTGGGCCGACCTCGCCCACCGCAGGACCTTCGAGGCCGAGAACCGCGAGCTCATCGACCGGGTCGCCGTGGCCACCGAGACCCAGGCCTGGATGGTCGGGCCTGCCGGCGGCCAGTGGCGCAAGGTCGGCGACCCGCCGCCCGCGGGCCGCCCCGCGGACCGGGAGCAGGAACTGCCGATGTGGCGGCTGCCGGCCCGCTCCGGGGACTGCGCCCAGGAGCCGCCGCCACCCGAGCGCTCCCTGTGGTTCGGCGTGGTGCCGACCTCCTCCGGCGACCACGACGACCGGGGCGCCCCCAAGCTCGACGACGGGTCCGTCTACGAACTGCACTGCTTCGTACGCCGCGCCCCGGCCCCCGGCCACGAGCACTGCCCGCCGCAGGTCTCCTGGAGCGAGCCCGGCGAGCCCTTCCGGCTCGCCCCGTTCTACGACCCCGAGGGCACCAAGAACCGCAGGATCTCCATCACCCTGCCCGACCTGCGGGCCCTCGCCGCCCGGGCCGGAGAACCGCCCGGTCCCGGCGGGGTCGCGATCACCAGCCCGCCCGGCTCGCAGCTGTCCTTCGACCCGGGCGGCGGCACGCCGAGCGGCGGCTCGGTGAACGGCACGACGCCCCGGATCTGCACCTTCGCCCTCGAGATCTTCATGATCGTGGCGTTCTTCCTGTTCTCCATGTTCCTGCCGATCGTGGTGTTCCTGTTCCAGCTGTGGTGGCTGCTCGCCCTGCGCTTCTGCCTGCCGCCGTCCGCCACCGCGCTCGCCACCCTGAAGGCCCACTTCGACGCCGGACTGACGCTCGCCGACATGGGCGCCGCCGAACGGGACGCCTTCGACGGGCTGCTCGGCGCACAGGGGGCCACCGCCCGGCTCCAGGCCGGCGAGGGCGGCTTCCGCGACGAGGACGGCGAGGACCTCTTCGAGGCCCTGACCCCGCCCGACCCCGCGCCCGTACCGGTGCCCCCGCAGCCGCTGCCGCCGGTGGACGACCCGCTGTGCGGGAGCGGGGGGTGAACGGGCGGGCCGCCCCCGTCCCGGTGCCCGGGCCCGCGCCCCGGGTGCCCGCGGCGAAGGCATCCGCCCCCGCCCCCGTTGCGCGGGCGGCCTCCACGCAGCTGGCGGACGAACTGGCCCGCGCGCTCATGGCCCCCGCCGCCGCAGAGGTCCGCTCCGCGCGCGAGGCCGCCGCAGCTCCCGGGGTACGGACGCACCACCGGGGGAGGGCCGGCGGCGAGGCCGCAGCACACGCCGGCGGCCGCCGGGCACCGGGCCCGCAGCGCGGCGGCGTACGGGCCGAGGAGGCGCCCGCGGAGAAGGCCGGGGCGGAGCCCGCCGAGCCGGGCGCCGCCGAGCACTCCGGCCCCGGCGCGGACCCGGGCGACCTCATCATCCTGGAGCTCGCCGAACACGAGCGGTGGGCCGACTCCTTCGGGGGCCTCGGCACGGCCGGGACCGACGCCAGGGCGCGGTACCTGCTCGACATGGCGGGCCAGGGCGCCGCGGCCGGCGCGGCCGGCGGCGCCGTGACGGGCTTCGCCATGAGCGCGATCGGCGCGGCCGTGGGGCAGATCGCCGCCCGGCGGCTCGCCACGATGGCGGTGTCCCGGGGGCTGTCGGCGGCGCCCGTCCCGGGCCTGGGACCGGCTATCGGCGGCCTCATGGCCATCGTGGGTCTCGCCGGACGCGACTGGAGTGCGACCGGGCGCACCGTCGGCCGGATCGGCACGGGGACCGGCTACGAACGGCTCGCCAACGACCTGGAAGGCCTGGCCGAACTGCTGGACGTGGCCACGGCCCTGATGGACGTCGTGGGCGGCGTCCTCGGCGGCATCGCGGTGGGCATGTGGGTGGGGGCCGTGCTCTCCGGCGGTACCCTGGCCCCGCTCGCCCTGACCCTGTCGGCGGTGGCGACGGCCATGGGCCTCGCCACGACGGCCGTCGGCCTGATCACCAACGCGACCGTCCGGCCGGTCGTGACCGCGCTGCGCGCCCTGCACGCCTTCGAGTCCCAGGCCGACCCGGCGGGGATCGAGGAGCAGGGCCGTGAACTGTCCGCGGCGGCGGGCCAGGTCACCGGAGCGGTGGCGGGCGCCTTGGCCGCGAAGGCGGGCGCCCGGGCCGGCACGGCGGGCGGCAACCGCCTGGACCGCGGCATCACCCGGCTCCAACAGCGCGCCACCGGCGGCGCCCTCACCCCCTCCGTCACCTCGCCCGGCGGCCCCCGCCTCCACGTGGAGATGCCGGAGGCCCCCGGCCCGGCCCCCGCACCCCACACGGCACCGACCTCGGGCACGTCGGTCCACGCGGACCCGGCCACGACCGTCCACGCCGACCCGGCAACCGGGTCGGGCGGCGCAGTCCATGCCGATCCGGGTACGGGTTCGGGCACGACGGTCCATGGCGACCCGGGTACGAGCTCGGGGGCGACCGCCCAGGCCGACGCGGGCTCCGGTGCGGCGGTCCACGTGGACCCGGCCGCGGACACCGGCACGGCGACGCACGCCGATCCCGCCGCAGGGACGGGCGGCGCCACCCGCGACGACCCGGGCACCGGCGCTGCGCGGCCCGCCGCGCACGGGCCGGCGCCCCTGCACGATCCCGCCGACTTCAGCGACCTCGGCCCGCTGGTGCGGAGCCTGGACGAGGATCCCGTCGTACGGGCACGTCTCACCGACGAGCGCCCCGAGCTGCCCCGGCGGGCCGTCCCCTGGACGCGCCGCGAGGCCCGGGCACATGCCAACCGGCAGGCCGCGGACCACCGGGAGGCCACCGGCATGACCGGTGATGTCGTGGAGGCCGGGCACACCGCAGCCGCACGCCACGCGGCCGAGTCGGGGATTCGGGAGCAGGACTGGAACACCCAGCAGATGCAGCCCCTGCACAGCCGCCGCGACCCGGCCTTGGCCGTCACCGTCACCCACCAGGACGGCCGGCAGAGCACCAACACCCGCCACAACGCGCAGGAGCGGCTGATCAACGCCGCGACCGACCATTCCCGGGCCGCCGCCGAGGACAGCACGCTCGGCCCCCGCGGCCAGCTCGACGCCTCCGACCTGGTGGTCTGGCAGGCGGAGAACGTGCCGCTCGCCCAGGACAACGTTGAACTGCTGCGTTCCGGCGGCCACGCCCCGCCGGAGCGCGGGGCGCCGGTCGACCCCGCCACCGGCCGCGTCATCCCCGGGCAGGCTCCGGCTCCCGCGTCCCCCGCCGGGCCGGCACCCGCGCCCCCACCCGCGGCCTCGGCGTCCCCCGCTCCCACCGCCCCCTTCCCGCCCACCCAGGACCGCGCCGCGGCGATGGCGCAGTACCGGGCGCAGGTGCAGGCCGACCCCGCCCGCGAGTCGGGGGTCTGGCTGGACTCCGCCGGCAACTACCACGTCATGCAGGGCGGCGCCGGCTCCGTCGCCCCGCCCAGCGGCGTGCCCGGTCCGCTGCACCTCGTCTACCACAGCCACCCCACCACGGCCGATCCGGCGATGCGGGTCCTCAACAGCCGCCCCTCGCAGGCCGGCGGGGACTTCTACGTGCTCCAGTACCAGCACGGCGAGGGATCGGCGGGCCGCCGCCAGGTCTCGGAGCTGCACTTCCCCGTGTACGCGGCGGACGGCAGCCACAGCGGCTACGGGGCCACGCAGTTCGCGTACGACCCCACGCACCCGCTGCCGCTGCACGTGAGCACCACCCTCCCCGGCGGCCGCAGCACCACCGTCCGCTACCGGGACTTCGCCGACTACCAGCGCCGCGCCCGGGTCGGGGCCGGCGGTGCCACGCCGGCGGAGCGGGCGGCGGCGTTCGCGCACAGCGAGGAACGGCTGCGCACCGACCGGGCCGAGGCCGCCCTGGCCGTCGAGGGGACCGCACGCGGGCTGCGCCCGGCGCCCGGGGTGCTCGGCGTACGCGAGGGCCGCGAGCAGGGGCGGCAGGACGGCGACCGCGCAGCGGCCGGCAGCGCCGAGCCGGCGCGCTCCGGGCCCGCGTACACGGCCCGAGCGGCCGGCCTGCGGCCCGGCGAGTCCGTGGAGATCCCGGTCAACCCGGCCTACCGGGCGCCGCCCGGCACCCGGGCCGAGCTGGCCGCCCTGCGGGAACGCATCGCACTGACCCGGCAGGCCCAGGCCGAACTCGCCCGGACCGAAGGTCGGATGGCGGGTCAGGCGGCCGTCCAGCGGGGCCAGGACGACCGACTCGAGCGGGCGGGCGGGCTGTCGCAGCACCTCGTCGAGGGCGGACGGGCGCAGGCGGCGGCCACCGGCACGACGCGGTCGGCCAACCGCGAGCAGCAGGCGACGGCCGGAGGGGCCGTCGACCGGCTGGGCCGGTCGGCGCAGCAGGCCGGCGCGGTCGCCACCCTCGTGGGCAGCCTGCGGGCCTTCCAG
Organism: Streptomyces sp. NPDC046876; assembly: GCF_040645035.1. Classification (NCBI taxonomy): domain Bacteria; kingdom Bacillati; phylum Actinomycetota; class Actinomycetes; order Kitasatosporales; family Streptomycetaceae; genus Streptomyces; species Streptomyces sp. NPDC046876. The sequence continues at coordinate 49,270 of NZ_JBEYXK010000009.1, forward strand.
GGGCTGGCGCACCTGTTCGGGTACCTGCCCGGCAGCCTCGGCGACAGCGCCCGCGGGGCGCGTGCCGACTCGGCGCGCCTGATCGCCGCTCTGGGGCGGGTCACCGAAACGGACGCCGCCCGGCACTCGATGGAGGCCGGCCGGTCGGACCTCCGGGCGGACGAGACCCGCATCGGCACCGTCGAACAGTCCAACCGGCAGACTGCCGGAGAGCTCGACCGGGGCCGCCGCCAGGTCGACGAGCTGCGGGCGCGCAACCAGGAGCGCCTCGGCGAGACCGAGGCGACCGGGCAGCAGGCCCGGCAGGAACGGCGCGCCGCCGCGGGCGACGAGGTACGGACCCGGGCCGCGCACGACGACCTGCTCGTCCGGATGCAGGCCTGGGCGGCGGAGCACCGGGCCGCCCGCGAGCGGGCCGTCGCGTCGGCCCGCGCCCGGCTCACGGCGCAGGGGTACCGGGTGCGGGAGACGCGGTAGCCACCGGAGCCCAGGAGCCCAGGAGCCCAGGAGCCCAGGGGCCCGGGAGCCCGGGAGCCCGGGAGCCCGGGGGCCCGGGAGCCCGGGGGCCCGGGGGCCCGGGAGCCCGAGGAGCCGCGGAGCCCGAGGAGCCGCCGAGCCCCCAGAGCCACGAAGTCCCAGGACACACAGGATCCGCAGGAGACACGGGAGAAGCGGTGGATACGAGAGAGCCGATGACGACGATGCCCGAGCCGCCCCCGGCAACCGCCGCCGCCCGGCAGCAGGTTGCGGAACTGCGCGGTGGTGACCCGGCCGAACTGGCCGAGGCGCTGGAGCAGTTGGCCACTGCCGCCATGGACGAAGGGGACCTCGGCGCGGCGGCGGCCGCCCTGGAGGAGGCCGCCGGGCTGTGGGACCGGACGCGGGAGGCCGAGCGCCAGGGGTTCTGCCTGCTGCTGGCCGCGACCGCCCAGCGGCTGCGCGGCGACCTCGGGGCGGCCCGGCACAACCTGGAGCGGGCGGCGGCCGCGGACCTGCCGGAAGCCGTCCGCCGGGCCTTCGGTACGGAGCAGGCCGAACAGGCCCTGGCGGCCGGCGACGCGCAGGCCGCGTACGAGGGCTTCGGCGCGGCCCTCGACGCCCTCGACGCCGCCGGGCAGGCCCCCCTGGACGCCGCCGGCCCGGACGCCGCCGACGCAGCCGGGCCGGACGCCCCGGCCGCCGCCGGCCCGGACGCACTGGTCCGGGCCCGGATCCTGCAGCGCCGGGCCGCCGCCGCGCTCGCCGCGCAGCGGTGGTACGACGCGGCCGGCGACCTGATGGACGCCGAGGAGCTGCTCTTCGCGCACGGCGACCACGACGAGGCGGAGGCGGCCGCGCTGGGCGCCGCGCTGGCCGTCGCCCATGTCGCGCCGGACACCGCGGAACGCGTATGGGACGCGGCCACAGCGACGGCCCCGCGCGACGGTGTGGCCGCAGCCCGGCGGGCCGTCGCCGGCGGCCGGATCGCCCTGCTCGCCGACGACCCGGCCCGGGCGCTGCGGCGCTTCGACGAGGCCCGCCGGGCCGCCCTGGACGCGGCCGACCCGCTCGCCTACCTGGCTGCCGTCCAGGAGGCCGTGGGCGCGGCCGAGCTGCTCGGCGACGACGCCACCGCGTACGCCCGCCTCGCGACGGCCTGGGCCACCGTCGGCGACCTCCTCGGCCGGGAGCTCAGCCGCCGGCTGGTGCGACCGCTGCTGGAGGGCTTGCGCGAACGCCTCGGCCCCCGGCGTTTCGCGGCCGCCCGGACGGCGTACGAAGCCCGGGCCGACGGCGCGTGAACCGGCGCGACGCCGCGGTGACGGCCAACCCGGAGGATCGGAGCCATGAGCGTGAGCACAGGGACGAACGGGGCCGGCGGCCGGGCGGCCCCGTCCGCGGCCGACGCCTGGTCCGGGACCGGGATCCGCTTCCCGCTGCGCCCGCAGGGCGGCCCCGGCGGCGTAGACGCCCCGTACGGCCCCGGCGCCGCAGGCGGGCCCCCGGGCGCACCCCGCCCCGGCGCCCGCCTGGGCTGGGTGTCGGGCGCGGACGCTATCCGCCAGTCGGTGGAGACCGTCCTCGACACCGAGCCCGGCGAGCGCGTCATGCGCCCCACCTTCGGCTGCGGCCTGCGCCGCCACCTCATGGCCCCGAACACCGCCGCCACCCGGGCCGCGATCGCCGCCGAGATCGGCGAGGCGCTCACCGCCTGGGAGCCCCGGATCCGGGTCACCGAGGTCTCCGTGACCGCGGGGGAGGAGCCGGCCCTGGTGTGGATCGACATCGCCTACGTACGGCTGCTGGACCTGCGGCCCGACAACCTCGTCTACCCCTTCTACCTGCGATAGGGGCCGGGTGACGACCGCATGCCGCTGATCGGGCCCATCCTCGACGACCGCACCTTCGCCCAGCTCCGCGACGAACTCGTCAAACGGATCCCGGTCTACGCACCCGAATGGACCGACCACAACGCCGGCGATCCCGGCATCGCCCTGCTCGAACTCTTCGCCCACCTCGGCGAGTCCCTGCTCTTCCGCTTCAACCAGATCCCCGACGCCACGAAGGCCGCCTTCCTGCGGCTGCTCGGCGTACGCCCCCGGCCCGCCCTCACCTCCCGCACCCTCCTCGTCCTGGACACCGACCGCCCCGAGGGCGTACAGGTGCTGCCCGGCACCGAGGCCCGTGCCGGCGCCGTCTTCTTCGAAACCGGCCACGAGACCGTCGCCTGGCCGCTGGAGACCCTCGCCGCCGGCAAGACCCCCGTCGCCCCCGCCCCGCCCGGGAGCACCGAGGCCCGCCGCCGCGACAACATCGTCCAGGCCCTCCCCAAGGCCGACCGCGACCGCATCGCCGCCGGCGCCCCGCTCTCCTTCCACGTCACCACCCGGGTCCCCGCCGACCCGCTCGACCCCGAGCAGCCGCCCCTCGACGTCAGCACCACCCTCGACCAGAGCCTGTGGATCGCCCTGCTCGCCAAGAAGACCACCGATCCGCGCCGACTGCCCGGCCAGACCCTCTTCCTCGGGATCGTCCCCGACGAGGAACTGCCCCGCCCCTACGACCTGCGCGCCCGCGACCCCCACGACCCGACCCGGGTGCGCGCCGGCGAACTCCTCACCGCACCGCCCGGCTTCCTGTGGGAGCTGTGGAACGGCCCCGCCGCCCGCACCCCGTTCACCCCGCTCGCCGTGCTCGGCGACACCACCCGCGGGCTCACCACCGCCGGCGTGGTCAGCGTCGCCCTGCCCGCCGCCCTGCCCGACCCGCCCCCGGCCCGTCCGCCCGCCGGCGGCGGCCTCGACAGGCCGCCGCCGCTCGACGACGACGCGACCGCCGCCCGCGTCCTGGCCTGGCTGCGCGTACGCCGCCCCGCCGGGGAGAACGACGCCATCCACCGCATCCGCTGGGTCGGGGTCAACGCGGTCGGCGCCGTCCAGGCCCGCACCGCGGCCCCCGAACTCCTCGGCACCGGCACCGGCGACGCCGGGCAGACCTACCGCCTCACCCAGCGCCCCGTCCTCGCCGGCAGCGTCCGCCTCGAAGTGGAGGAGGCCGACGGCTGGCGGCCCTGGACCGAGGCCGAGGACTTCGCCGCCGACGGCCCCTTCGACCGGCACTACACCCTCGACGCCGACGCCGGACTCGTCCGCTTCGCCGGCCGCGGCCGCCTCCCGCAGATCGGCGAGCGCATCCGCGTCCTGTCCTACCGCTACGGCGGCGGCTCCGCCGGCAACGTCCCGGCGGGCGCCGTCACCGCCCTGACCGGGGTCCCCGGCGTCAAGGCCGCGAACCCCCTGCCCGCGGCCGGCGGCGCGGACCCCGCCTCCCTCGCCGACGCCCTCGACGCCCTGCCCGCCGAGGTGCACCGCCGCGACCGGGCCGTCACCGCCGACGACTACCGCGCCCTCGCCCTCGAAGTCCCCGGCGTACGGCGCGCCGAGGCCCTGCCGCTGCTCCACCCCGACACCCCGGCCGTGCCCGCCGCCGGCGTCGTCAGCGTGCTCGTCTTCCCCGCCGAGGACCTGCGCGACCCGGGCGCCCCGCTGCCCGACCTCGCGCTGCTGCGGCAGGTGGCCGCGTACCTCGTGCCGCGGCGGCCGGTCACCGCCGAGCTGTACGTCATCCCGCCCACCTACGTCGACATCGCCGTCTCCGTCGGGATCCGCACCCGCGAGGGCTACCAGCCCGACGCCGTGCGCCGCTGGACCGAGCTGATCCTGCGCCAGTACCTCGCGCCGCTCCCGCCGTACGGGCCCGAGGGCGCGGGCTGGCCGCTCGGCCGGGCCGTGCGGCGCGCCGAGCTCGAAGCCGTCGCCGTACAGGTCGAGGGGCTGGAGTACCTGGAGGGCGAACTCCTGCTCGCCCGGCGCTCCGGCGAGGGCTGGACCCCGCTGCCGCTCGTCCCGCTCGAAGCGTGGGAAGTGCCCCGCCTGACCGCGATCACCGTCGTCACCGGCAGCCCGCTGCCCGCCGGCTCCGGTTACGGCTCCCCGCCACCGCCCCCCGGCGACCCCGTGGTCGTCCCGCTCCCCGCGGAGGTGTGCTGATGCACGGCGACCGCACGACCGCCCTGCTCGCCGACCCGGACCAGTGGCTGCGCTGCCGCCACGAATCCACCGCCCTGCTCGACGGCGGCGGCGTCCAACTCGCCTGGGAGCCGGATTCGGAGTCCGACGCCGAGGGCTGGGCCGGCGTCGGATCCCGATCCGGACTCGGCTCCGAATCAGGACCCGGCGCAGGAGCCACAGCGACAGCCGCAGTGGGAGCCGGCTTCGGCTCCGGAGCCACAGCCGGAGTGGGAGCCGGTGCCGGTGCCGGCGTCGGCGCTGGTGACGCCGCCGGAGCCGGAGCCGCAGCCGGAGCCGTTGCCGGCGCCGCCGCGGCTGCCGGGTCCGTCGGCCACGGTCCCCTTGGCGGGTCCGTCGGCGTCGGCGTCGGCGCGGCTGCCGGTTCCGCCGGCCACGGTCCCGCCGCCGGGTCCGCCGGCCAAGGCCCCGCCGGGTTGGCCTTCGACCGCTGGGGCCGCGCCTACCGCTCCCATCCGCGCGCCGGCCGCGTCGACGTCCTCCCGCCGGACGGCGCGAGCGCCCCCGCCGCCGGACCGCCGCGGCCCGGCACCCTGTGCATCCCGCGCGGCCTCGCCGTCGACGCCGGACAGCGGCTCCACATCGCCGAATCCGGCGCCGCCTGCGTCCACGTCGTCGACCTGTGGGGCGAGCGGCTGCTGCGGCGCGTCCCCGTCCGCACCCCGGCCCACCCCCACCGCCGGCCCCTCGACGTCACCGCCCACTGCGGCGCGGTCGCCGTCCTCGTCACCCGGCCCGCCGGAATCCTCCTGCTCCACGGCCGCCGCGGCCCCCTGCGCGGCCCCGCCCTGCACCGTCCGTCCGGCGCCGAGGACCTGCGCCCCACCCGCATCGCCGACCACGCCGGCCTGCTCCACGTGCTGTGGACCGGGCCCGCCGGCGGCCGCGCCGTCGTCGCCCGGGCCGACGGCACCCGCCCGCTCGCCGTCGACGGAGCCACCGACCTCGACGTCACCCCCGACGGCGCCCTCGTCGTCGCCCGCGGCCCCGGCCGCCCCTTCCGCCGCTTCCGCCCCGACGGCACCTCGTGGTCCGAGATCGAACCCCTGCGCGCCCCGGGCTACGACGGCGGTGCCCTCACTGTCGACCCCGACGGCCGCATCGCCTTCACCACCGCCGACGGCACCGGCCGCACCGCCGGCCCCGCCGCCCGCTACACCCCCTCCGGCACCGTCCTGTGCTACCGGCTCGACGCCGGCGAGTACCGCACCCGCTGGGGCCGGCTCTTCCTCGACGCCTGTATCCCGCCCGGCACCGAGGTCAAGGCCGCCTTCCTGACCGATGACGAGGACACCGTCCCCGACCCGCTGCCCTGGCAGCCGCCCGCCCGCGGCCCGCGCGCCGTACGCCGCCCCGACCTCACCCCGCCCCTGCCCTCCGCGGCCGGCCGGGCCGCCCGGCTCCCCGCCCCGGCCCCGCTGTTCCGCCGGCCCACCGGACGCGAACTGCCCTGGACGCAGATAGACCCCGACGACGGCTTCGAGACGTACGAGGCCCCCGTCCAGGCCCCGCCCGGCCGCTACCTGTGGATCGTGCTCCGCCTCACCGGCACCCTCCGCCTCACCCCGCGCATACGGGCCCTGCGCGTGGAACGGCCCGGGCACCGGCTGTCCGCGGCCCTGCCCCGCGCCTGGAGCCGGGACGAGGCAGACGCCGCCTTCCTCCAGCGCTTCCTCGCCCCCGCCGAAGGCCTCCTGCACGAACTGGACTCCCGCGCCGCCCTGCGCACCCTGCTCCTCGACCCCCGGACCACCCCGCAGGAGGCCCTCGGCTGGCTCGCCGGGCTCCTCGGCCTGGCCCTGGACCGGCGCTGGCCCGTGCCCGCCCGCCGCGCCCTGATCGCCCAGGCGTACGACCTCTTCCGCATCCGCGGCACCGCGGCCTGCCTCGAACGCATCCTGCGGCTCTACCTGCCCGTGCCCGTGGCCGTGGTCGAGCACTGGCGGCTGCGCGGACTCGGCGGAGCCGTCCTCGGCACCGCACCCGGCGGACCCGGCGCCCCGGCCGTCGGCGGCGCCGCCCGCACCTCCGGGGCGCTCGGCCGGTTCACCGTCGGCGGCACCCGGCCCGGCGAGGACGGCTACACCGCCACCGCGCACCGCTTCAGCGTGCTGATCCCCGCCGCACCGAGCCCCGGCCAACTCGACGTCGTCCGCGCCATCGTGGAGGCCCACAAACCCGCCCACACCCGCGTCGACATCTGCCCGCTGGGCGCCGGCATGCGCATCGGCCGCACCCTGCACCTCGGACTGACCTCCGTGGTCGGCCCGGGCGGGGCCTGGGCCCCGGCCGTCGTCGGCCGCACCGCGGTCGGCACGGACGGGATCGTCGGCGTGCCCGCGGCCGGCTCCCGCGTCGGCGAGAGCACCATCGCCGGGGCGGTGCGCGTCGGATGACCACCTCCCCGGCCCACACCGCCGCGCCCACCGAGGCGCCCGTCCTCGTCGTCGGCCGGCTCTCGGCCACCCTGCGCCACGAGCCGGGCCGCCCGCCGCCCGCACCGGACCCGCTGCGCGGCCCCCTGCTCCACGCCGTCGGCGGTCGGCTGGAGTCGGCCCTGCGCGGCCTCGCCCTGCCGCCCGGCCGCTGGTGCCTGGCCCGGCTCGACCTGACCCTGCCCCTCGACCTGGACCGCCCCGACCGGGCCCTGGCCGACGACTGGTCGCGCGCCGTCGCCGCCGCGATCGAGCGCACCGTACGCGAGGGCTCCGCGGGCGCCGGCGGCCCCGCCACGGCCGTCCACTACCGCCACGACGCCGACCTCCTCGCCGACGCCGTCACCGGCCTCGCCACCGGACGCCTCGAACGGCTGTGGGCCTGGCGCCAGACCGGCCTGCTGCACCCCGAGGACCCCGCACCGCAGACCTCACCCGGCGACGCCGCCCTGGCCGTCCTGGCCCGCCACCCGCAGCAGGCCGCCGCGGCCGTGGTCCGCGCCGCCGAGTACTGCGGGGCCGCCGCCCTGGACCGGGCCTGGGGCCGCCACGGCTGGCAGCGCCTCGCCGCACTCGCCGCCGGGACCGGCACCGAAGCACTGCCCCGACCCGTGGCCACGGCGCCGCCCGCCCCGGCCGTCAGGGCGCGGGCCCGCGCCCTGCTCGCCGGCTCACGCCTCGCCGCCCTGCTGCGGGACAGCCGGCTGCGCCCCGCCGAGGAGACCGCCGCGGCCTGGGCCGTCCTGGTCCTCGCCGAAACCGACCCCGCCGCACTGCACGCCGCACTGCACCGGCCCGGGCTCCACCGCCTGCTCACCGAGGCCCTGCGCGCGCCGGACCGCCCCGGCCCCCCGCTGCCGCCCGCCGCCGCGCAGGGCCCGCCGGGGGAGGCCCCGGAGCGGCCCGGCGACCCGGGGTCCGCCCCGCCGGCGTCCCGCGCCGCCGCGGACGACACCGCGGGCGGTGCTCCCGCCGAGCGGCCCCCCGTACGCACACCCCACCCCCCGGCCCCCGAACACGCCGGGCCCGGCCCCGGCCCCGCACCCGAAGCCCTCCCGGCCGTCACCGCGTCGGACGGCGCCCCGACCGACTGGGCCGGACTGCTGTTCCTCCTCGCGACCGCGGCCGAGGCCGGACTCCCGGACCGCGCCCTGGACGATGCGGCCCTCGCCGCCCGGCCGCTGCCCTGGGTCCTGCACGCCACGGCCCGGACCCTCCTCCCCGCCGCCGGCCCCGACGACCCGGCCCTCCTCGCCCTGGCGGGCCTCACCCCGGCCCGCGCCGCCCCGTTGCTGTCCGCCGCCCCGCCCACCCCGCGGGAGCGGCCCTGCCTGGACGCCCTGGCCGCAGCCTGGGCGCAGGCCACGGCCCTGCGCCTGGCCGCCGCGGCCGGGGCCGGGGCCGGGGCCGACGCGGTCGACCCGTACCGCGTCGTCGCCGCCCTGGCCCGGCGGCGGGGCCGGATCCTGGCCGAGCCCGGGTGGATCGAGGTGGTGCTGGCCGGTCGTGACGCCGACGTGGCCGTGCGCCGGGCCGGGCTCGACCTCGACCCGGGGTGGCTCGGCTGGCTCGGGGCGGTCGTGAGGTTCCGGTATGTCTGAGCGCATCAGCCTCGCCCTGTCGGCCCGAGCCGCCGCCGTGGCCGTGCGGGTCGCCGACCTGCTGGACTCCCTGTGCAGCGAGGAGGCGGGCGCCGAACCCGCCGCCTTCCTGCGCGACTGGGCCGCGACCGCCGTACGCCGGGCCCGGCCCGGCCCCGGCGGCCCGCCGCCGTCCGTCACCCCGCTCGACCGGCTGGTGCGCCGCTACGGGCTCGGTGTCCTGGAGACCGAACTCGTCCTGTTCGCCGGGCTCCCCGAGGAGCACGAGGGCCTCGCCCGCACGTTCCGCACCATGAGCCCCACCGGCGCCCCGCACCCCAGCGTCGGCCTCGCCGCCCTGCTGGCCGACCGCGGTGGCGTACGGGCGCCCGCCACGGACCGGGCGGCGCTGCGCCGGCTGCTCCACGAGGGCCCCGCCGTACGGTCCGGCGTGCTCGCGCTCACCGGCGAAGGCCCCTTCCACGAGCGTTCCCTGACCCTCGCCGACCAGCTGTGGGAGGCCCTGCACGGCTGCCCCGCCCGCCCGGCCGCGCTCGAGGAGGCCGACCCCGGCCCGCCCGTACCCGGACTCGACGGCTGGCTCGCCCTGCCCGAGAGCGCCCGGGCCGTGGCCGCCCTGCGCTCCCGCGAGCCCCGCGTCCTGCTGGTCGGCGCCCGCGACGAGACCGTCGGCCTCAGCCGCTGCACGGCCCTGGCCGACGCCGCCGGGCTCGGCCTGTTCGCCGCCCGGGCCCGCCCCGACGACCCCCGCGCCCTGGGCCTGCTCGGCGTGCACGCCGCCGTCCGCGGCGCGGTCCCGCTGCTGGTGGTGCCCGCCCCGGCGCCCGGCGCGGCCGCCCCGGCCACCCCCGCAGCCGACCGCATCCCCGGCCCGCTGCTGGTCTGCGCCCTGCCCGGCGCCGTACGCCCCGGCCCGCAGCGGCCGGTCCTGACCGTGCCCGTCGGCCCCGTCGGGGTGGCGGACCGGCGCCGGGCCTGGCGGGCCGCCCTGCCCGAAGCCCCCGACCAAGCCCCCGAACTGGCGGCCCGTCACCCCTTGGACCCGGCCCTCACCGCGCAGGTCGCCCTCGACGTGCGCAGCCGCGCCGCCCTCGCCCCCGCCGGCGGGCCGGGGGACGGCGGTGCGGTGCCCGATGTCTCCGGGGCCATCCGGGCCCGGGCCGGCGCCCTGCTGCCCCCCGGCGTGGACCTGGTCGGCCCGCAGGCCCGCTGGCCACGCCTGGTCCTGGCCCCGGAGGCGGACGGCCAGCTCCGCGACGCGGTGGCCCGACTGCGCCACCAGGCGCTGGTCCTGGACGACTGGCGGCTGCGCGAGGCCGCCCGGGCCGCCCGCGGCGTACGGCTGCTGCTGACCGGGCCGCCCGGGACCGGCAAGTCGCTGGCCGCGGAGGTCCTCGCGACCGAGGCGGGCCGGGACCTGCTCGTCGTCGACGGCTCCGAGCTGGTCTCGAAGTACATCGGCGAGACGGAGAAGAACCTCGCCGCCTGCTTCGAGGCGGCCGAGCGCACCCAGGCGGTCTTCCTGCTGGACGAGGCCGACGCCCTCTTCGGCACCCGCACGGAGATCTCCGAGGCGAACGACCGGTTCGCGAACATGGAGACCGCCTACCTGCTCCAGCGGCTGGACCGCTTCGACGGGCTGGCCGTCCTGACCACCAACCTGCGGCAGAACATCGACGCGGCGTTCATCCGCCGCATGGACTTCGTCGTGGAGTTCCCGCTGCCCGAGGAGGCGGGCCGGCACCGGATGTGGGACCTGCACCTGCCCCGCGCGGTGCGCCACCCCGACGTGGACCCGTCGGCCCTCGCCCAGTGCTACCCGGTGCCCGGCGGCTGGATCCGCAACGCCGCGATCGGGGCGGCGTTCCGGGCGGCGGACGAGGCGGGCCCGGTCCGCCAGCGCCACCTGGTCGACGCGATGCGCCGCGAGTACGGCAAGGCGGGCCGGCCCTTCCCCGGGGAGCCCCCCGCGGCGGGCGGCCCCCGCGCGGACGGCCGGGCCGCACAGGCCCTGGCCGCGGCGCAGGCCCCCGGCTCCGCGGCCCCGGCGACCGCACCACCGGCCGCCGCCCCCTTCGCGATCGACAGGCGTACCCGGAAGGAGACCCCATGACGGCGCTCGGCACCGGCCCCGGCGGCCCCGGCGGCACCACCCCGTGCGGCTGCGGCTGCGGCGGCGCGCCCGCCCCGGACCTGCCCACCGGCTCCGGCAGCCCCGCCGGCCCCTGCGACGGCGGCCCGTGCGGCGCAGAGGAGCTGCCCGCGCACCCGTTCCTCGCACTGCGGGTGGCGTTCGGCATGCTGCTCGGGGAGGACGACTTCCGCGTCCTGATGGGCAATCCGCGCGGCAAGCTGATGCTCCACCAAGCCTGGCAGCACGGACCCGGCGTGGTCTGGGGCCTCGGGCTCGCCCGCACCGGCGACGAGCTCGCCGTCCTGCCCGGGCTCGCCGTGGACGGCCTCGGCCGCGAACTGAACCTGGAGGCCCGGTGGTGCCTGTCCCTGGCCCGCTGGGCGAAGGACTGGGCCGAGGAACACCCCCCGCAGGCCACGGACACCGCCGCCCGGCCGGCCCCCCGCACGGGCGCGGACGCAGGCGCAGCGGCGTCCGCGGACGCGGAGCCCGCCCCGCCCCTGCGCCGCACCGCCGAGGCCTGGATCACCGCCGAGTTCGCCTCCTGCCCCGACCGGCCGGTCCCCGCCCTGGCCGACCCGTGCGACGTGACCCGCCGTCACGACGACTGGTCCCGCCACGTCGAGACCGCCCGGATCACCCTGCAGGCCCGGCCCCCCGAGCCCTGGAGCCCGTACCACCGCGTACGGGTCCTGCTCGGCCTGGAGGAGGCCGGCGAGGCAGATCCGGCCGGCCGGGAGGCACTGGCGGAGGCCGCCGCGGTCGCCCGGGAGCCCGCCCACCTGAGGGCCCCGGCCCTGCTGGCCGCCTTCCGCCGGCTCGCCGCCCGGGACGCCACCGCGCAGGCACCGCAGTGCGCGGAGGGCGACGCCTGCCCGCCGCGCGCGCCCGTACCGGAGGAGCGGGGCGGCGTCCTCCTCGCCCGCCTGACCGTCGAACTCACCGAGTACGACGGCTGCGTACGGGTCGAGGACGTCCGCGTCGACCCCGACGTCCGCACCGCCCTCCTGCCCACGACCACCCTCCAGGAGCTGCTCTGCGGCCTGGCCCCCGGCCTCGTCGGCGTCGCCGCCGAGACCGACGCGGGAGGCCCGCGCCTGATCCGCGACTCCCTCGTCTGGAGCCGCGAGCACACCGTGCTGACCTTCGAGGTCACCGCCCCGCTCGCCCCCGGCTGCGCCGAACCGGAAGGCGTCGAGATCACCTCGCTCTCCGACGGGGGCCGCGGCTGGGCCACCGACGAGGTCGCCCAGATCGGCATCTCGGCGGACGGCCGCCGGGTCAGGGTCGACCTCGACCAGCGGCCCGCCCACGAGACCGTACGCATCCGCATCCGCGGCACCGGCCCCAAACCCCTGTACGGAAGTTCCCCGCGCGCCCCCTTCGCCGGCCCGGTCGGCGGGCCGCCGGGCACCCCGGACGAGGGCCACGACGCCGTCGTCACCGTCCATCTGCCGCGGCCGGCAGCCCCCGGGAGGACCGAGCCATGACGACCACCGAAGGAACCGCCCCGGCCCCCGCGGGCCCCGCGTCCTCCGCCCCGGCACCCGCGCCCGCCGCACCGCCCTCGGCGACCGCCGACGGCGGGATCGACCGGCTGAACGCCTTCGACGGCCTCTTCCTGCGCGCCGAACACCTCACCCGCATCCAGGACTACGCCCGCGAACTCGCCCTGGCCGTGGGAGCCGCGGCCGGCCCCGGCGTGGCCGAGGGCTACGAGGTCAGCGTCCAGGCCGGCACGCTGCGGGTCGGCGCGGGCCTGGCCGTCTCCGCCGCGGGCCGCCCGCTGCGCTCCGAACGCCTGGTCACCCTGCCGCTCGCCGGCCTCACCCCCGGCCCCGACGGGTTCTGGTGGGTCGAAGCCGTGCCCGCCACCCGGGACTACGGCGAGGCCCCGGTGCAGGGCAGCTACTGCGACGACCCCTGCTCCGGGACCGCCGCGACCCGGCACCCGTACACCGCGGAGGGCGTGCGGATCCGGCTGACGGAGGACAGCGAGCGGGGCCTGGACGGCCAACTCCCGGCCGCGCGCCGCAACTACCTCGCCTCGCGGATCTTCCGGGCCGAGCGCACCGAGCACTCCGCCTGGCCGTACGGCACCGCAGGCGGCGGCACCGGAACCGGCACCGCCGCGGGCGCCCCCGCCCTCCCGGTGAACTGGGACCCGCCGCCCGTGGGCCCGAGCCGCGCCCAGGGCGTCCGCCTCGCCGTGCTGCTGCGCGTCCCCGGCACGGCCGACACCTTCGAGGTCGACACCTGGACCGCCCGCCGCGACCGCGGCGCGCCCCCGCCGTACCGGTACTGGCAGTCGCGGCTGGGCATGCGCCCCTGGGACGTCTTCACCGCCCAGATCCTCCAGTTCCAGACCCAGCTGGCGCAGGTGCTCGCCGCACAGGAGGCCCCCCGCAGCGATCTGGGGCCGCTGCTGGAGCAGCTCGCCCTCCTCGGCGGGCCGCAGTTCCTGAAGTCCCACACCAAGGACCAGCTGGGCCGCGAAGTGGCCCGGATCGTCGCGGACCTCGGCGGGGGCGCCCTGATCACCGCGGCCGCGCCGCAGGGCCCGTACTCCCTGGCGGAACTGGGCCTCGTGGAGCTGCCTCCGGCCGGCTACCTGCCGCTGCCGCCGGCCCCGCAGGAGGACCTGCGCAGCCCGCAGGACGCGCCGCGCGACCCGCTGGACCGGGTCCGCACCCTGCTCGGCCCGTACGCGGACCTGACCTACTGCCGGTGCGGCCTCGCGGACATCGCCGGCGCCGTGGAGGAGGCCCGCGACCGCGACCGCATCAGGCTGGACCGGCGCGCCGCCGTGGACATCCTGCTGCCCGTCGACGACGCGGGCGAACAGGCCGCCGACTGGGTCGCGTTCGTACGCAGCAGGCGCCGCTCCTGCTACAGCCCGGGCAGCGCCGTCCGGACGCCCGCGGCAGCGGACCCGGAGCGGCAGGTGCACACGGACGCGGACGAGCCCGCGGACACGGAGACGACGACGGACGCGGGAGAGGGTGAACTGTAGCACTCGGTGACTGATCGGTGACGCTTTGCGCATAGAGTGAGCGGTCGGACTTCTCTGAGGAGGACCGCCTATGAACCAGCAGTTCCTCGAGTCGCCGGTCCGGGTCCCCGGGCCGGGTGCGGGTGAGGGTGAGGCTCCGACCCTCCATCTCCTCGGCGGCCCGCGCGTCGTCCACCGGGGGAGATGGCTGGACGTCCCGGAGGGGGGCAAGCGGCTGCTCGCGTTCGTCGCGCTGAACGGCGGCCGCGTCGAACGGCGGCACGCCGCGGGCACGCTGTGGCCCTCCGGCGACGACCTGAGGGCGGCCGGGAACCTGCGGTCCGCACTGTGGCGGCTGAAGGCCGCCGGCATCGACCTGCTCGACTCCGACAAGTGTTCGCTCGCCGTCCGCGAGCACACGGTGGTCGACCTGTACGTGCTGTACGGCTGGGCCGGCCGGCTCATCAACGGCACCGCCACCACCCAGGACCTCTCGGTGCTGAAGTGGCGCGCCGACGCCTTGGACCTGCTGCCCGGCTGGTACGACGACTGGGTGCTGCTGGAGCGCGAGCGGGTCCGCCAGCGCCTGCTGCACGCGCTGGAGGCGCTCAGCCGCGAACTGGCGCGCGTCGGGCGGCACGCCGAGGCGGTGGAGTCCGCGCTCGTCGCGGTCAGCGCCGAACCGCTGCGCGAGAGCGCCCAGCGGGCCCTGATCCAGGCCCACTTGGCGGAAGGGAACCTCATCGAGGCCATGCGCACCTACGACACCTACCGCGACCTCGTCAAACGGGAGCTCGGCGTGGAGCCCGGCCGTGAACTCTCCTCCCTCATACGCGACTTCTGCCGCACCGCAACCCGGTCCCGCGAGGTGCTCGCCGCCCGGGTGCGACACGCCTGATCCCGGGCCAAGCTGGGGGCATGACCGACGACCCACAGGGCGGGACCGGCACGGAGCTGCGCCTGGCCCTCGCGATGCGGGGCGGCGTCAGCCTCGCGGTGTGGATGGGCGGGGCCTGTTGCGAGACGGCGGCGCTGCGGTCGGCGGCGCCGGGGGCGCCCGCACCCACCGCGGACGCGGCGCCCACGGGCGCCGCGCCGACGCGGGAGGCGCCTGCAGGGGAGGCGCCGCCGCGGGAGGCACCGGCGGGCGGGGCGCCGGCAGAGGAGGCACCGGCCGACGGGCCCGAGCCCGCCCCGGCGCGCGACGTCTACCGGGGCCTGCTGGCGGCCTGCGGCTACGAGCGGGTCGAGGTCGACGTCCTGGTCGGCACCAGCGCCGGAGGGCTCAACGGCGTGCTCATGGCCTGCCACCTCGTGTACGGGATGCCCTTCGGCGACGGCGTGCGCAACCTGTGGCTGCGCCTGGGCGACCTCGAAGGACTGCTGCGCCGCTCGACCCCCTTCCACGTACCGGCCTCGCTGATGCGCGGCGACGAGGTCTTCTACAAGGAGCTGCGCTCCTGCCTCGGGGACCTGGTCAACCAGGCGCCGCCCGCCTGGCACCCGCCCGCCTCGCTGCGGCTGATCCTGACCGCGACCCGGCTGCGGCCCCGCCGCGACTGGGTGCGCCCCCGGCTCGGCCGGCCGCAGCTCGTCGGGCGGTCCGACGCCTACTTCCGCTTCCGCCACCGCGGGGCGCTCACCGACTTCCCCGACGACGTCACGGGTGCGGCCCGCGACGCGGCCCTCACCCGTCTGGCCTATGCCGCGCGCACCACCTCCTCCTTCCCCGGGGCCTTCGAGCCCGGGCAGGTGTACGTCGCCAACGGCGCCCAGAGCCTCACCGACCCGCCGCGGGTCGACATGCGGGGCGTCAGCAGCGAGACCGGCTACCCGGACGAGGACCCGGACGGCTGCGTCGAGCTCATGGACGGCGGCCTGCTGGACAACATCCCCGTCGCCTGGGCCGTACGGGCCATCGCCGGGGCCCCGGTGACCCGCAGGGCCGACCGGTGGCTGCTGTTCCTGCAGCCCGTGCCGCCGTTCCCGCCGCCCCCCGCACCGCCGCAGGCGAAGCGGCGCGTGACCCGGCTCGTGCGGACGGCCGTGACGTCCCTCGCCGTCAAGACCGGGTCGGAGTCCCTGCGCGACGACGCCCTCGCGCTCCAGGCCGCGGACGCCGCGGCCCAGCAGCGGCAGAGCGCCACGGGGGCGCTGCCGCTGACCCTCGACGCCCTCGAGGGCATGGTCCCGAGCCGGCTGGCGATGTACGCGAGGACGGTCGGCGGCGCCGAGGCCACCCGGCTGGTCCGGCTGCTGGAGGACCCGGCGGACGTGACCGGCCCGGACGCGCTGCCGCTGCCGGCCGGCCCGGGCCCGCTGGAGCCGCTGGACGAGACCGGCGAGGGTTCCGTCACGCTGTTCCGGCGGCTGCGCGCGGCCCCGGCCGGCCTGGTGCTCCCCGACGGGGACGGCGTGCTGCCCGAGCCGGGCTGCTCCCCGCTGCCGCTGGCCCGCACGGTCCGGCTGCTCCTGGACTGGGTACGGGCCTGGGAGGCCGGGGCGGACGGCGCTGACGGCGCTGACGGCGCGGATGTCGCGGACGGGGCGGAGCGGTATGCCGGGAGCGACGGCGCCGGGCCGGTCGCCGAGGAACTGCGCCGGCGGCTGTACGCCTTCCGGTTCGCCGTCGCCGTCCTCATCGCCGCGCGGGACCGCCTGCTGCTGGCCGCCTACCGCGACGCCCTGGCCCTGGGCATCCTGCCCGAGGACGCCACCGGCCCTTACGTCGCGGCCACCCGGCAGCTGGCGGCGCTGATGCCGGCGCTGCCGCCGCCGGGCGCGGACCCGCGGCAGTGGGAGACCTGGGCCGTCAACCTCGCCCAGGCGGCCACCGGCGGGGCACCGCCGCCCCCTCCCGCCCCGGTGGCGCCCGAGGCCGCGTACGCACAGCTGTGGCTGCGGCTGGCCGAACTCGGCGAGGACGTCGGCACGCGGCTCCCCGCCGGGATCGCCGGCTACGAGGCCCTCCACGAGGCCGCGTCCGAGGGCACGCTGCCCATGGCCGACGCCCTGGCCCGGGCCGAGGTGCTGCTCGGCCCGCTGCGCCCGAATCCGCTCGCCGAGGCCGCGGACATCGCCTTCCACACCGTGTCGGCGGCGAACACCAGCTGGGCCACCGACACCGTCCTGCCGGGGGTGGGCCGCAACTCCCCGAAAGAGCTGGTCCGCGCCAAGCTCAGCGGCAACCAGCTCAACAACTTCGCCGCGTTCCTCAGCGCCCGCTGGCGGATGAGCGACTGGACCTGGGGCCGCCTCGACGGGGCCGCCTCCCTCGTCTCCGTCGTCGCCACCGACGAGCGCCTCCAGCGCGCGTTCGGCGGCATCCAGGACCCCACGGCGCTCGCCGGGGCCGTGGCCGAGGCCACCGGACTCGGTGACCCCTTCGTCGAGGCCTGGGCCGCCCACGTCGTGGCGCAGGGCGATTCCGTCGCGCCCTGGGACCGGGTCCGGGCCGTCCTCACCGAGCTGCGCCAGCGCGAGATCCTCGACGGGGAGCTGCCGCTCATCGCCGAGCTCCACGCCCGGGGCCCGCGCGGCGGCAACCGGCCGCCGCCGGTTCCGCCCGCCCCGCCCCCGCTCGCACCGGAGGCCTTCGACGACGCGGTACGGGCGCTGCGCGCCATCGGCGCGGAGGAGGTGTCCGGGCTGGTGCGGCAGCGGGACCCGCGCCGGGCGGCCCTGCGCGCCGGCCTGCTGGCCTGGCCGGCGCTCCAGCCCTCCGGCGGGGGCGGCGCCCGGCTCGTACAGGGCGTCCTCGGGGTGCTGAAACCGCTGGTGTACCTGCCGTTCCTGTTCGCCGTCCTGGCTCCCTGGCCGGCCCTGGCCGCCTCCGCGCTGATGTGGACGGGCATCGCCTTCTGCACCGGCCAGTGGTCCTCCCTGCCGGGGCACGTTCCGGTCTGCCTGTACGCCATGGCCGCCCTCGCAGCGGGTACGGGGCGGCTGCGGCCGCCCCCGCTGCGGTACGCGGCGCTCGCGTCCCTCGCGGTACCGCCGCTGGCCCTGTGGCTGCTGCGCGGCCACACCGCCCCGGACCTCGGCCCCTGCTGGCGGTCGGTGGTCATCGGCGCGGCCTTCGCCCTCGCCGCCGCGGCCGTGCTGGACGCCGGCACCGACCGGTGGCTGCTGTTCCCGGCGGCGGCCCTGGCCGCCGGCGGCCTGGCCGCGCTCGTCCAGTTCGGCCGGCCCGCGCTCGACAACGGCTGGTGGGGCGCACTGATGCTCTACGTCGTCCTCTTCTGGGTGACCTTCGTCCTGCCCTGGCTGTACCCGCGGGCCGCGCCGGGGGTGACCCCGAGCCCGGCACGGAGCCCCTCGCCGATCGCTCGGATAGGGTGAATCGGTAGGAATCGGACCCTCCGGGGTGAGGTCGGTGCGGTGGACGCTTTCCAGTCGACGAGCGAGGTCCCGGACCAGCCGGCCGCGGCTGTCGGGTACGCGGGCGTGCTCCGCGAGCTCCTGCCGATCGCCCTGTGGCGGGAGGACGCCGACGGCCGCATCGTCGAATGGTCCCTGGCCGCCCAGGACCTGCTGGGCCACCGCCCCGAGGACATCCTCGGCCGGCCCGGCACCGCAGTCCTCGTCCCCGAGACCAACCACGGCCTCGCCCGCCAGCTGACCCGCCGCGTCCAGGCCGGCGAGACGGTCGTCGGCACCCTCCCCGTCCGCCACCGCGACGGCCACCGCATCACCATGGAGATGTGGATCGTCCCCGCCGCCGACGCCCGGGGCCGCACCGGGGCCATGCTCATCGCGGTGGAGACCTCCGAGGTCCTGCGCATGCGGGACTCCCTCGCCGCCCTGCAGAGCCTGTTCACCCAGTCGCCCATCGGGCTCGCCACCCTCGGCCCCGACCTGCGCTTCCTGCGCGTCAACGACGCCCTCGCCCGGATGAACGGCGTCAGCGCCGCCGACCACCTCGGCAAACGCCTCACCGAGGTCGTCCCCGGCGTCAACGCCGCCGCACTGGAGGCGACCATGCAGCAGGTCCTGGACCGCGGCACCGCCGTCCTCGACGTCCGCCGCACCGGCCGCACCCCCGCCGACCCCGGCCGCGAGCACACCTGGTCCTGCTCCTACGCCCCCCTCCTCGACGGCTCCGGCCGGGCGCTGGGCCTCATCGCCTCCCTCATCGACATCACCGAGGGCCAGCAGGCCCAGATCGAGGCCGAGCGGGCCCGCCGCCGCTTCGCCGTGCTCGCCGAGGCCGGCACCCGGATCGGCACCACCCTCGACCTGCGGCAGACCGCCGAGGAGATCACCGACGTCCTCGTACCGCAGCTCGCCGACTCCGCCGACGTCCAGCTGCTCGAAGCGGTCCTCGCCCCGGACGACTCCGCCGCCACCCACCGCGGCCTGCTGCGCCGCCTCGCCGCCGTCTTCCCCGACCCGGACGCCCCCACGGCCAGACTGCTGCCCGGCCAGACCTTCCGGATCCCCGCCGGAAGCGTGTACGAGCAGGTCATCGCCGCCGGCCGGCCCATGAACCTCTACCGCACCGACGTCCCCGCCCTGGTCTCCGACCCGCGCGCCGAACCCCTGCGCGCCTACCTGTCCTCCCTCGGCTCCGCCCGGCTGATCCCGCTCGTGGCCCGCGGGACCGTCCTCGGCGCGGTCACCGTCACCCGGCTGGCCGAACGCGAACCCTTCGACGAACAGGACTGCATCCTGGTCGACGAGGTCGTCGCCCGCGCCGCCCTCAACATCGACAACGCCCGCATGTACACCAACCAGCGGCGGGCCGCCCTCACCCTGCAGCGCAGCCTCAGCAACAGCGACCTGCCCCGGGTCGCCGGCCTGGAACTGACCGGCCGCTACCTGCCCGCCAGCGCCCACGACGTCGGCGGCGACTGGTACGACGTCATCCAGCTCCCCGGCGGCCGCACCGGCCTCGTCATCGGGGACGTCATGGGCCACGGCATCCACGCCGCGGCCGTCATGGGCCAGCTGCGCACCGCCGTACGCACCCTCGCCCGGCACGGCGTGCCCCCCGGCCGGCTGCTGCGCTCCCTGGACGCGGTCGTGGCCGACCTCGGGGAGGACGAGATGGCCACCTGCGTGTACGCCGTCCACGACCCCGCGTCGGGCGGCTGCGTCATCGCCCGCGCCGGCCACCCCCCGCCGGCCGTGGCCACGGCCGGCGGCGCCGTCACCTTCCTCGACGGGCCGCCCGGGACCCCGCTGGGCACCGGCGGCCGCGAGTTCCGCACCGAGCGGCTGCAACTCGCCCCCGGCAGCCTGCTCGTGCTCTACACCGACGGCCTGATCGAGGCCCGCGACCGCGACCTCGACCAGGGCATGGCCCAGCTCGGCCGGGTCCTGCGCGACCCCGCCCAGCCGCTGGACGCCCTGTGCGACGGCATCCTGTCCCGGCTGCTGCCCGAGGCCCCGCAGGACGACGTGGCCCTGCTGCTCGCCCGTACGGCACGCCTCCGGCCCTGACCGGCCCTGACCGGCCCTGACCGGCCCTGACCGGCCCGGTCACCAGGCCAGGTCCTCCAAGGCGTCCAGGTCGGGTTCCGGCAGGGTCGGCTCCGGGCCGGCGGTCAGTGGGAGCTCCGCCCAGATGACCTTGCCCCGCTCGGTGTAGCGCGTGCCCCAGCGGTCCGCGTACTGGGCCACCAGGAACAGGCCGCGGCCGCCCTCGTCGGTGGTGGCCGCGTACCGCAGGTGCGGGGAGGTGCTGCTGGCGTCGGACACCTCGCAGATCAGGTTCCGGTCCCGCAGCATCCGTACCCGGATCGGCGCGCCCCCGTACCGGATGGCGTTCGTGACGAGCTCGCTCAGGATCAGCTCCGCCGTGAACGCGATGTCCTCCAGCCCCCACGCGGCCAGCTGCGCCGAGCTCGCGCCCCGGACCCGGGAGACGGCCGCCGGATCGGAGGGCACCTCCCACTCGGCGATCCGGTCCGCCTCCAGCCGCCGCGTGTCGGCGATCAGCAGCGCGATGTCGTCGCTCGGCGAGGGGAACAGCAGCGCGGCCAGCACGTCCGAACAGGCCTGCTCGGGGCTGCGGCCCGGCCGCGCCAGGGTCTCGGCCAGCATGCCCAGCCCGGTGTCGAAGTCCCGGTCCCGGTCCTCCAGCAGCCCGTCGGTGAACAGCACCAGCCGGCTCGCCTCCGGCAGCCGCAGCTCCACCGACTCGAACGGCATGCCGCCCACCCCGAGCGGCAGCCCGACCGGCACCTCCGGGAACTCCACCCGCCCGTCCGGCCCGACGAGCGCGGGCCCGGGGTGCCCGGCGCTGGCGATCGTGCAGTGCCCAGACACCGGGTCGTAGACCGCGTACAGGCAGGTGGCGCCGGTGAGGCCGGCCGGCTCGCCCGCCGCCCCGTCCTCCCCGTCCGGGACGGCCCCGGACTCGTTCTGGTCGATCCGGCCGATCAGCTCGTCCAGGTGTCCCAGCAGCTCGTCGGGCGCCATGTCCAGCGTCGAGAAGTTGTGCACGGCGGTCCGCAGCCGGCCCATCGTCGCCGCCGCGTGCACCCCGTGCCCCACCACGTCCCCCACGATCAGCGCGACCCGCGCCCCCGCCAGCGGGATCACGTCGAACCAGTCGCCGCCCACCCCCGCCTTCGCCGGCAGGTACCGGAACGCCACGTCCACCGCGCTCTGGTCGGGCAGCACCCGCGGCAGCAGGCTGCGCTGGAGCGTGACCGCCGTCGCGTGCTCCCGCGTGTAGCGCCGGGCGTTGTCGATGGACACCGCCGCCCGCGCGCCCAGCTCCTCCGCGAACGACAGGTCCTCCTCGTCGAACGCCTCCGGCGTCTCGGCCGCCCGCCAGAAGTTGGCCATCCCGAGCACCACGCCGCGGGCCTGCAGCGGCACCGAGATCAGCGAGTGCAGCCCGTACCCGAGCGCCTGGCGGGTGCCCTCCTCGTCCTGCGCCCGCCACCCCTGCGCGGCGTTCAGGTCGGCCGCGAGCACCGCCCGCCCCTCGTCCAGCGCCGTCGCCATCGGCGCCGTCGGCACCTCGAAGCGGATGACGTCCCCGACCGGCTGCAGGGGCTGGTCGGTGCGGATCCCGGTCATCGCCGCCCGCCGCATCTCGGTGTACAGGCCGGCGGCGAGCTCCGGCTCCTCCCCGTGCAGCACCTCCTCCAGCAGCTCCACCGTGACGAAGTCCGCGAACCGGGGGACCGCCACCTCCGACAGCTCCTCCGCGGTGCGCACCACGTCCAGGGTCGTCCCGATCCGCACCCCCGCGTCGTACAGCAGCTGGAGCCGCTCGCGGGCCACCTCGGCGCGGCCCGAGAGCGCGGCCAGCTCGGTGGAGTCGCGCAAGGTCATGACACTGCCCGACGGGCGCCCCCGGTAGGGCTTGGTGGGGCGCACGTTCACCGCCAGGAGCCGGTCGCCCGCCAGGTGCACCTCGTCCGTCGCGACCCGCCCCGACATCAGCAGCGAGGTGGTGTTCGCATCCAGCCCGAGGTCGGTGACGTGGCGCTGCTCGGCGTCGGGCGGCAGGTCCAGCAGCCGGCGCGCCTCGTCGTTGGCGAGCAGCAGCCGGTGGTCGGCGCTGATGATCAGCACGCCCTCGCGCACCGCGTGCAGGACCGCCTCGTGGTGCTCGTTCATCCGGGCCATCTCGGCCGGGCCCAGCCCCCGCGTCTGGCGCCGCAGCCGCCCGCTGACCAGGGCCGCCCCGCCCGTACCGAGCAGCAGTGCGCCCGCGGCGGCGCCGAGCAGCAGGGGGAGCTGGCCCTCGACGACCCCGGAGACGTTGGTGATCTCTATCCCGGTGCCGACCAGGCCGACGACGGTCCCGTCCGCGTCCCGTACCGGCACCACGGCGCGCACGGCGTCGCTGGGCTGGCCCCGGAACACCTCGGTGAAGGACTGCCCGGCGACGGCGCGCGAGAGGTCGCCGGTGGCCCGCCGGCCGATCAGGTCCGGCCGCGAATCGGTGTACCGGACCCCGTCGCGGGTCATGACCGCGATGAAGTCCACCCCGGAGGCCGCGCGCGCGGAATCGGCCAGGGGCTGCAGCTCGGCCGTCGGGTCGGCCGACTTCAGGGCCGCCGGCAGCCCGGGAGCGTGTGCGAACGCCTCCGCCGCGGCCAGCGAGCGGTCGCGCGCGTCGCGTTCGCTGTCGTGGCGGGCCTGGAAGAAGAGGGCCAGCGCGGCGGCGGTGATCAGCAGCAGCACGATCACCGCCGTGAGCGCGAAGACCTGACCGGCGACGCTGTGCGCACCCAGGGAGAAGCGCGCCTGCGGTCCCGGGCCCGGCCCGGTCGGCTGCCGGGGCGGCGATCCCCTGGGTCGACCAAAACGTCCGGTCATGAGCCATTTCTAACACTGCTGCGGGGATTCGCGCGTGGCTGCCGGTGCGGCCGTGGTCACAGCGCGGTAGGCGCGCGGGCTCATCCCCACCTGCGCGGTGAAGTGCTGGCGGAAGGTGACCTCGCTGGCGAAGCCCGCCCGCCGGGCCACCTCCGGCACCGGATGGTCGGTGCGCTCCAGCAGCCGCCGCGCCTCGTCGATGCGGTGGCCGAGCAGCCAGCGGTGCGGGGTGGTGCCGGTCGCCGCAGCGAAGTGGCGGGCGAAGGAGCGCGGCGACATCCCGGCCCAGCGGGCCAGCCGGGCCACCGGCAGCGGCTCGTGCAGCTGCCGCAGTGCCCGCTCCCGTACGGCGGCCAGCGCCTCGGCGGTGCGATCCGCCGCCGGAGTGGGCCGGTCGAGGTACTGGGCGTGGTCGCCGGTGCGGAAGGGACCGGTCACCATCGACCGGGCGATGGCCGCCGCGGCCTCCGAGCCGTGGGCCTGCCGGACCAAGTGCAGGCAGAGGTCGATCCCCGAGGCCACCCCGGCGGAGGTCCACAGGCCGCCGTCCTCCACGTACAGCGGGGCGTCCTCGACCAGGACCTCCGGGTGGCGCTCGGCGAGCTGCGGGGCCAGCCACCAGTGGGTCACGGCCCGGCGGCCCGCCAGCAGCCCCGCCTCCGCGAGGATGAACGCCCCGGCGCACAGCGCGGCGACCGGCACACCGCGGGCGTGCGCCTCCCGCAGCGCGGCGAGGACCGGCTCGGGGGTGGGGTCGGTCGGCTCGGCCAGCGCCGGCACGACGACGAGGTCCGCCCCGGCGAGCCAGTCGAGCCGCCGGTCGGGGGCGAGGGTGAGCCCGCCCGGCAGCGCGATGGGCGCGGTGTCCACGGCGCAGCGGCGCAGCTCGAAGCGGGGGACGCCGACGCCGCTGCGGTCCGGGCCCCAGACCTCGGTGATCACGGCGAGGTCGAAGCTGCGGATGCCGGGCTGGACGACGGCGGCGACGCGGTGCATGCGGCCATGCTGCCACGGCGATGCTGCCAGGGTGGCAGGATCCCATCGATACCCGGCACGGGAGGCGCTGTCTCGGGGGCGGCGCGGCGACCAGCATGGAGCCATGACGAACTCCACGAATTCCACGCCGAACACCGGCACGAACACCGCCACGACTCGCGCCGCGAACCCGGTGCCCCACGAGGGGATCGAGATCGCCGCCGACGCCGCCCTGCTGGTCATCGACGTACAGAAGGGCTTCGACGACACCGCCTTCTGGGGCCCGCGCAACAACCCGGGCGCCGAGCGGAACATCACCGCCCTGATGGACGCCTGGCAGGCGACCGGCCGCCCGGTCGTGCTCGTCCAGCACGCCTCGCGCCCCGGCTCGGTCCTGGCCCCGGACCACCCGGGCCACGCCTTCAAGGACCTCGTCGCCGAGCGGGCGGACCGGGCGGCCCTGCTGGTCAGGAAGACGGTGAACTCCGCCTTCTACGGCACGCCGGACCTGGCCGACTGGCTCGCCGCGCAGGGGATCCGCCAGCTGGTGGTGGCCGGGATCCAGACCAACATGTGCGTCGAGACCACCGCCCGGATGGGCGGGAACCTGGGCTACGACGTCCTCGTACCGCTCGATGCGACCCACACCTTCGACCTGTCCGGGCCGGCCGGGCTGCGCCTGAGCGCCGACCAGCTCGCCGAGGCCACCGCCGTGAACCTCCAGGGCGGCCGCTTCGCCCGCGTGGTCACCACCGGCCAGCTCCTGAGCGCGGTGGCGGCCCCGGTCCCGGCGTGAGGGCGAACGGGCGAGGCCCGGCGCCCGCTCCCCGGCAGGGAGCGCAGCACCGGGCCTCGCTCACGTACGACGCCGCGGTACGCCGCCGTACGCCGCCGTACGTAGGACTGCGCTCAGAGCACGTCGGCGGCGATGTTGGCCGCGACCTGCTCCAGCAGCGGACCTGCGTTGGCGATGCACACCGCCGGGTCCGGCTCGATCTCCGTCAGCGGGTAGGCGCGGCGGATGCCGGCGGCGTGGAGGGCCGACTGCTCCAGCAGGAGCCGGCCGCAGACCGCCACGACCTCCTTGCCCGCGGCCCGCGCCGCCGCCGCGACGCCCGCCGGAGCCTTGCCGTGCAGGGTCTGCTCGTCCAGCGAGCCCTCACCGGTGATCACCAGCGTCGCCCGCTCCAGCGCCGGGGCGAAGCCGAGCACCTCCAGCATCAGCTCGATGCCGGGCCGGAAGCTCGCGCCGAGCAGCAGCGCGCCGTAGCCGATGCCGCCCGCGCCGCCCGCGCCGGGCGAGGCCGCCAGCTCGGTGGCTTTCGGGCCGATGGCCTTCTCCAGCACCAGCGCGTAGTGCGCGAGCGCCGCGTCCAGCGTCGCCACGTCCTCGGGCGAAGCACCCTTCTGCGGGCCGTACACCGCCGCGCAGCCCTTCGGGCCGGTCAGCGGGTTGTCCACGTCGCTCGCCAGGACGAATTCGACCTCCGCGAAGCGCGAGTCGACCCCGGACAGGTCCGCGGAGGCCAGCTCGGCCAGCGCGCCGCCGCCCGGACCGACCGGTTCGCCGTTCGCGTCCAGGAACACCGCGCCCAGCGCGGCCAGCATGCCCGCGCCGCCGTCGGTGGTGGCGCTGCCGCCCACGCCGAAGACGATGGTGCGCGCCCCCGCGTCCAGGGCGGCCTTCAGCACCTCGCCCGAGCCGTACGTCGTCGCCGTCAGGGCGGCGAAGACGCCCTTCGGCAGCAGCTGCAGCCCGGACGCCTCCGCCATCTCCACCACGGCGGTGCCGTCGCGCAGGGCGAAAGCGGCCGTGACCTGCTCGCCGAGCGGTCCGGTGACCCGTACCTCCCGGCGTTCGAACCCGGCCGCCACGGCGGCCGCGACCGTACCGTCGCCGCCGTCCGCGACGGGGAGGGTCTCGACCTCCACGCCCGGTACGGCCTTGCGAAGGCCAGCCGTCACCCGCTCGGCGACCTGAACGGCCGTGAGCGAGCCCTTGAATTTGTCCGCGGCGATGAGCACGCGCGCGGCCTCAGTTACTGCTCCGTCCGTCACCTTGCTATCCCTTGCTATCGAACAGTGCAGTCGCGCCACCATGAGCCTATCCGGAGGATCCTCCTATGCCCATGGGTGGCCTGGGCCACACGCCACCCGCGATACCACTAAAGCAGGACATATGCCTGCACAGCGCTCTGCTGCGATGCCCCGGTGGACGTGATCGCGTCCGCGGGGGGTGTGGGTAGGGTGGGCGGGTGACTGCCACGGATGACTACGCCACCTACATCGCGAGTCTGCCCCGGGTGCTTGCCGGGGCGGCTGCGCTCTACCGGGACGCGCGGGGCCGGGTGCTGCTCGTCGAGCCCAACTACCGCGAGGGGTGGGCCCTGCCGGGCGGGACCATCGAGTCCGACGCGGGCGAGTCGCCGCGGGCCGCCGCCCGCCGGGAGAGCGCCGAGGAGATCGGCCTCGACCTGCCGCTCGGCCGGCTGCTCGCCGTCGACTGGACCCTCGGCCCGGGCCGTCCGCCGCTGGTCGCCTACCTCTTCGACGGGGGCGTGCTCGACGAGGCGCAACTCGCCGCGATCCGGCTCCAGGAGGAGGAGCTCCTCTCCTGGAAGCTGGTCGAGCCCGCCGAACTCGGCGAGTACCTCCTCGGATCGCTCGGCCTGCGCACCCGGGAGGCCTGCCGGGTGCTGGAGTCCGGCGAGGGCACCGTGGAACTGGAGAACGGCCGCCGCCCGGCCGCGTCGTGACACCGGGCTTACCTCGAGCAGGACACAATCAGCTGATGATCACGATGTACGCCTGGCCCAGCACGGCCGACGGGCCCGACGCCCTGCCCATGGTCCACTTCACCACCGACCGGCAGGACGGCGGCGAAGTCACCGCCGACGGAACGCCGGTCTGGCTGTTCGACACCGCCATACGTGAGGGCGGCTGGGCCCAGTTCACGGACTTCGACGGCTGGGCCGCGCCCGCCGAGGGCTGGCAGGCGCTCTACCGCCGCGAGGACGACCTCCTCGCCGTCTCCGGCCCCGGCCCGTGCGAGGGCTGGTACCAGGGCAACCTCGGCGCCGACGCCGAGTGGGTGGCGGCCGCCGCAGCGCAGCAGAGCGTCGTCCTGCTCGCGGCCCCCGTCCAGCACCCCTCGCTCTTCGGCTACGCGGTCGAGGCAGGCGCCGCCTTCGCCCTGCTGGTGCCCCTGGCGGTGGTCTGACGCCCGCCTCCGGCGGCGTACTCTTCGCCGTGTGCACGACATAAGCCGAGCCGGCTCCACCGCCACCACGACGCTCACCATCACCGGAAACCTGCACGAAGACGAGTACCGCGAGGCGGTCCGGGCGGCCGGAGTCTTCCGCAGCTGGCACAGCTCGGTCATCGCCACCGCGACGGCACTTGCCGCGACGGGCACGGCGCTGTTCGCCCTCGGGGCCTCGCCGTACACCTTCGCCGCCCTCCTGTCCGCGGCAGTCGCGTACGCGGCGCTGGGGCTGCGCGTGCCCCCGGCACGCGCCGCCCGCTCCTTCCGCAGGGAGCAGGCCCAAGGGACCCACCGCTGCACGGTCGACGACACCGGCGTCACCACCGCCCGCGGAGGCGTGGAGCTCCTCCGGGTGCCGTGGAGCAGCTTCGCCCGCCACCACGAGACGGACCGGCTGTTCGTACTCGTGGGCCGTGCCGGCCGGCAGCGCCTCGTCCTGGCGCTGCCCAAGCGGCTGCTGAGTGCGCCCGGCGAGGCGGAGTTGCTGGGCGCCCTGCTCGAGGCCCACACAGGCCGCCACCTCCGCTAGCGGGATCCTGCACACCGCGCATCAGAAGAGGGGCTCCGGGGCCGCGGCGGCGGGCTCCCTGCCCGACTCGAAGGCCAGAAGGCGGACCTTGCGGTCGACGCCGCCGCCGTAGCCCGTCATGCTGCCCGAGGCGCCGATCACGCGGTGGCAGGGGACGATGATGCCGATCGGGTTCCGTCCGTTGGCCAGGCCGACCGCCCGCGAGGCGTTCGGCTTGCCGAGCCGGGCCGCGAGCTCCCCGTACGACCAGGTCTGCCCGTACGGGATCCGTACGAGCTGGTCCCACACGCTGCGCTGGAACTCGGTGCCCTCCAGGCGCAGAGGGAGGTCGAACACGGTCCGCTCCCCGGCGAAGTAGGCGGTCAGCTGGCGCACCACCTCCGGGAACGGGCCCTCGTCGGCGGTGACCCGCTCCCCGAACGTCTCCTCGGCCGGCCGGTGCCGCTGCCCGCTCATGTACAGGCCGCTGAGGACGCCGTCCGTGGAGACCAGGGTCAGCGGGCCGTAGGGGCTCTCGACGACGGCGTGCGTCTTGGCGGTGGTGGTGATCGTGGTGATCGTCGTGGTCATGGTGGGGCTGTGCTCCTCAGGCGGGGAGGTGGTTGATGGCGTGGTCGTCGGTGGCCCACAGGTACTGCACGGCGTACGCCCGCCAGGGCCGCCAGGCGGCCGCCCGGGCGGTGAGCGCGGCCGGCGTGGACGGCAGCCCGAGCTCCTTCGCGGCGCGCCGCAGCCCCAGATCGGACGGGAGGAAGGCGTCCGGGTCGCCGAGCGCCCGCATCGCGATCACCTCCGTGGTCCAGGGGCCGAAACCGGGCAGGGCGGCCAGCCGGGCGCGGGCCGCCTCCCAGTCGCTGTCGACGCCCAGCGGGAGCGAGCCGTCCGCCAGGGCGGCGACGAGCGTGGTCAGCGTGGTGCGCCTGCTGAGCGGCAGGGCCAGGGCGTCGGGGTCCAGCGCGGCCAGTGCCTGCGGGGACGGGAACAGGTGGGTGAGCCCGCCCTCGGGGTCCGGGTCCGCGACCGGCTCGCCGTACGCCGTCACCAGACGGGCCGCGTGCGTACGGGCCGCCGCGGTGGACACCTGCTGGCCCAGCACCGCCCGTACGGCGAACTCCGCCGCGTCGACGGTCCGCGGGACCCGGCGCCCCGGGGCCTTGTCCACCAGCGGGGCCAGCAGCGGGTCGGTGCGCAACTGCTCGTCGACCGCCTCCGGGTCCGCGTCGAGGTCCAGCAGCCAGCGGCAGCGGCTGATGGCGATCGTCAGGTCGCGCAGGTCGGTCAGGGCCAGCTGGCAGCCGATGTGGTCGGGCTGCGGGGTGAGGGCGACGACGCCGGTGCCGTAGGGCAGGCGCAGGGTCCGGCGGTAGGCGCCGGCGCGCCACTCCTCGACACCGGGAACGGCGGTCGCGGCGAGGTGGCCGAAGAGGTTGTCCGGGGTGAGCGGGGCCCGGTACGGCAGGCGCAGGCTGATCGTGCCGGGGATGCGCGGCTCCTGCCGCTTCGCCCGGGCGGCGCGGGCCGCGCGGGTACGCAGCTCGCCGGGGGCGAGGGCGAAGACCTCGCGGACGGTCTCGTTGAAGGTACGGATGGAGGAGAAGCCGGAGGCGAACGCCACGTCCCCCATGGGGAGCTCGGAGGTCTCGATCAGCAGCCGCGCGGTCTGGGCGCGCTGCGCCCGGGCCAGCGCGAGGGGTCCGGCGCCGAGCTCGGCGCGCAGCTGGCGCTCGACCTGGCGGGTGGAGTAGCCGAGGCGGGCCGCGAGACCGGGCACGCCCTCGCGGTCCACGACGCCGTCCTGGATGAGGCGCATGGCCCGGGCGACGGCGTCGGCGCGGGCGTTCCACTCGGGGGAGCCGGGGGAGGTGTCGGGCCGGCACCGCTTGCAGGCCCGGTACCCGGCCTGCTGGCAGGCGGCGGCGCTGGGCAGGAAGGACATGTTCTCGACCTTCGGCGGCACGGCGGGGCAGCTGGGCCGGCAGTAGATCCCGGTCGTCCGGACGGCGGTGAAGAACCAGCCGTCGAACCGGGCGTCCTTCGACTGCACGGCCCTGACGCAGCGCTCGGTGTCGGTGTACATGGATCCAGGATCGCGGGGCGGTGGGGGAGGGGCTGGCGGTTTTCCGACATCAAGCGTAGGCGGGCCGGGGCCGGCCGGGCGCCACCGCCGACAGCGCCCGGCCGTGGACCCCGCCGCGCGCCGGACCCGTGGCGGAGCCGGGCGGGCCACCCCCGCCGCGCCGGGCCGCCGGGCGCCGGACCCGCGGCGGAGCCGGGCAGCCCGCCCCCGCCGGGCGCCGGGCCCATGCCGGAGCCGGGCAGGCCGCCTCCGCCGGGCCTGCAGCCCGTGGCAGCGCCCGGGGCGGCGCCCCGCCCCTACTGCGATCCCCCGCCTGGCCTGTGGCCCCAGCCGCTGTGACCCCCCGGCCCCCTTGGCCTTCGGCCGCGGCGCTCGGCCCGGGGGCGGGAGCCGACGCCTTCGACGGCGCCCGGGCCGGCGCCGTCGAGCCATCCTGCGGCGGGGCCCGTACGACCGGCATTCCCGGCCCCGACCTGCAGCCCCGGGTCCCCGGGCCCCAGCACCCCGCTTCTAACGCCAGCGCGGCTGGGATGGCCGCGAGGCATCTGCGGGGCGGGGGTCCCGAGGCGGGTTTCCTGGGGCTCCGCCCCAGACCCCGCGCCTCAAACGCCGGCGGGGCTGGAATGGCTGCTTCGAAGCCTGGGCCGGCAATCTCAGCCCCGCCGGCGTTTGAGTGGGGGTCCCCCCGGACGGAGTCTGGGGGAGGGTCCGGGCGGAGCCCGGTGCCCGGCGGAGCCGGGTTCAGGGGGTGTGCCCGTGGCGGCGAAGTCGGGGCGGAAGCGCGAAGGCCCCCGCCGTGTGGCGGGAGGCCTTCGGTGGGTGGTGCCGGGCCGCGGTTACGGCAGCTGCGCTGCGCGCCGAGGCGGGTTTCCTGGGGCTCCGCCCCAGACCCCGCGCCTCAAACGCCGGCGAGGCTGGAATGGCCCCGGAGTCGTGCGCGCCACCCTGTGTGATCCGTTTCGAAGCCGGGGTCGGCAATCCGGCAGCCTCGCCGGCGTTTGAGGCGCAGGTCCGGGCGGAGCCCGGGGCCCGGGTCGCAGCCGGGTTGCACCGGCCCCGCGCTCCCGGGACGGCCGCCCGGGCGGGCCCGGCCCGTGTGCGGGCGGCTCGGGCCCGCGGCGCGCGAAGGCCCCCCGCCGTGTGGCGGGGGGCCTTCGGGGCAGCCGGGGCCGAGGCTACGGCAGCTGGGCTGCGCGGGCCTCGCGGCGGTTGTGGCGGAACGTGTTCGCCCGGCGGGTCGTCGCGAACAGCGGGATGGTGGCCGCCAGCGCGATCTGCAGGGCGCAGCCGGTCTGCAGGAGCAGCTGGCCGCCGGGGGCGTCGAACGCCCACGCGGCCAGGAGGCCCATGGCGCTGACGATCCAGCTGAGCATCGCCACCGCGAGGACACCCCGCGGCTTCGGGTACTCGACCCGGCTGACCATCAGCCACGCGACGCCGACGATCGCCAGCAGCGTGGGGACGAAGGGCAGCTCCAGCAGCACGATGGAGACGACCGTCAGGGCGCCGAAGGGGCTCGGCATGCCCTGGAACATGCCGTCCTTCATCGTCACGCAGCTGAACCTCGCCAGCCGCAGGACCACCGCCAGCAGGACGACGATGGCGGCCAGGGCCGAGACCTTCTGGTGCGCGTCGTCCGCGACCATGCCGTAGACCAGCACGAAGTACGCCGGGGCCAGCCCGAAGCTGATCAGGTCGGACAGGTTGTCCAGCTCGGCGCCCATCGGCGAGCTGCGCAGCTTGCGGGCGACGATGCCGTCGAAGAGGTCGAAGACCGCCGCGAGCAGCATCAGTATCACCGCGGTCGCCGCGCTGTGCCGGGCCATGCCCGACTCGCCGCTGCCGGTGAGGTGCGGGATGAGGATCCCGGTGGTGGTGAAGTACACCGCCATGAATCCGCACGTCGCGTTGCCGAGGGTGAGGGTGTCCGCTATCGACAGCCGCAGCGACAGCGGCATGTCGTCCTCGGCGGACTCCTCCTCCGCGGCCTCCGGCACCCAGCCGGTGGCGGGGGTGGCAGGAGTCTCGGGGTCAGTCACGGTCAATTCGGGTCACCCCCGCGGTGGTGGCCTGACCGACCTCGACCGCGACCTCGACGCCCTCGGGGAGGTAGATGTCGACGCGGGAGCCGAAGCGGATCAGACCGATGCGTTCGCCCTGCTCCACCTTGGTGCCGGCCGGCAGGTACGGGACGATCCGGCGCGCGACGGCGCCGGCGATCTGCACCATCTCGATGTCGCCGAGCTCGGTGTCGAAGTGCCAGACAACGCGCTCGTTGTTCTCGCTCTCCTTGTTGAACGCCGGGACGAACCCGCCGGGGATGTGCTCCACGGACGTCACGGTGCCGGCCAGCGGCGCGCGGTTGACGTGCACGTTCAGCGGGCTCATGAAGATCGCGACGCGGGTCCGCCCGTCCTTCCACGGCATGATGCTCTGCACCACACCGTCGGCGGGGGAGATGACGCGGCCCTGGGCGATCTCGCGCTCGGGGTCGCGGAAGAACCACAGCATGCCCGCGGCGAGCGCGGTGGTGGGCACGGCCGCCGCGGCCCAGCGTCCGGACTTGCGGGCCCGGGCGAGGCTGAGCGCCGCGGTGGCGACGGTCGGCAGAAGCCACGGCGATGCTCCGCGCGCGAGGCGTACGCCGAAGAGGCTGTCGCGAGGTGCAGAGGTTTGGCTGTGGGGCATGGATGACCTTCGTAGCGGTGGATTGCCGCGCCGCAAACAGGGGGACGGGACGGCGGCTTTACTGGAATGCTATCGGTTGCGCGCGACAACTGGGCAAGCCAGAAGCCGAGTCGATGCCCGTCAGCCAGTCACTGCAAGTGATTCTTTTGCGGCGAACCCATGGAGGATTCGCCGCAAAAGGGACTTTCAGCCCTGGAGTCGGTACTCCTCGAGCAGGCGTCGCCCAATGATCATTTTCTGGATCTCGGCAGTACCTTCACCGATGAGCAGCATCGGGGCCTCGCGGTAGAGGCGCTCGATCTCGTATTCCTTCGAGAAACCGTAGCCGCCGTGGATGCGGAAGGCGTCCTCCACCACCTCCTTGCAGTACTCGGAGGCGAGGTACTTCGCCATCCCTGCTTCGAGGTCGTTTCGTTCCCCGGAGTCCTTTTTGCGTGCTGCGTTGACCATCATGGCATGGGCGGCCTCGACCTTGGTAGCCATCTCGGCCAGCTTGAACTGGATGGCCTGGTGCTGGGCGATCGGCTTGCCGAAAGTGTGACGCTGCTGGGCATACGAGACACCCAGCTCGAACGCACGCTGCGCGACGCCGCAGCCACGGGCCGCCACGTTGACGCGGCCGACCTCGACGCCGTCCATCATTTGGTAAAACCCTCGGCCCGTGGTGCCGCCGAGGACCCGATTGGCCGGAATGCGCAGTCCGTCCATGATGAGCTCGGTCGTGTCGACGCCCTTGTAGCCCATCTTGTCGATCTTGCCCGGGATGGTCAGGCCGGGCCGGACCTCCCCGAAGCCGGGCTCCTTCTCCACCAGGAAGGTCGTCATCGACTTGTGCGGGGCGGTCCCCTCGGGGTGTCCTTCGTCACTCCGGCACAGCACGGCCACCAGCGTGGAGCTGCCGCCGTTCGTCAGCCACATCTTCTGGCCGTTCAGGACGTACTCGTCGCCGTCCTTCACCGCCTTCGACGTGATGGCCGACACGTCCGAGCCCAGTCCCGGCTCGGACATCGAGAACGCGCCGCGCACCTCGCCCAGCGCCATCCGCGGGAGGAAGTGGTCCTTCTGCTCCTGCGTGCCGTGCTGCTTGAGCATGTACGCCACGATGAAGTGGGTGTTGATGATGCCCGAGACGGACATCCAGCCGCGGGCTATCTCCTCCACGCACAGTGCGTACGTGAGCAGCGACTCACCGAGACCGCCGTACTCCTCGGGGATCATCAGCCCGAAGAGGCCGAGCTCCTTGAGGCCGTCGACGATCTGCTGCGGATACTCGTCGCGGTGCTCCAGCTCGGTCGCGACCGGGATGATCTCCTTGTCCACGAATTCGCGGACGGTCTTGAGGATCTCCTGCTGGACATCGGTCAGGCCGGCGGTCCGGGCGAGGCGTGCCATGGCTACTTCCCCTGTTCCTTGAGCTCGGGGCGGCCGGGCTGCTCGCCGCCGCGCTCCTTGATGTACGTCTCGGTCGGGACCATCACCTTGCGCCGGAAGACGCAGACGAGGGTGCCGTCCTGCTTGTAGCCCTTGGTCTCCACGTAGACGATCCCGCGGTCGTTCTTCGACTTCGACGGGGTCTTGTCGAGGACCGTGGTCTCGCCGTAGATCGTGTCGCCGTGGAAGGTCGGCGCCACGTGCCGCAGCGACTCGATCTCCAGGTTGGCGATCGCCTTGCCCGAGACGTCCGGGACGGACATCCCCAGCAGCAGCGAGTAGATGTAGTTGCCCACCACCACGTTCTTGCCGAAGTCCGTGGTGTTCTCGGCGTAATTCACGTCCATGTGGAGCGGGTGGTGGTTCATGGTGAGCAGACAGAAGAGGTGGTCGTCGTACTCGGTGACCGTCTTCCCGGGCCAGTGCTTGTAGACGGCACCGACCTCGAACTCTTCGTACGTGCGTCCGAACTGCATCGGGATCAGGCCTCCGGGATCTCGAACTTGGTGGTGCGCTGCATGCCCGCCGCGCGGCCCTTGCCCGCGATGACCAGGGCCATCTTGCGGCTGGCCTCGTCGATCATCTCGTCGCCGAGCATGGCCGAGCCCTTCTTGCCGCCGGCCTCGGAGGTGCACCAGTCGTACGCGTCGAGGATGAGCTCGGCGTGATCGTAGTCCTCCTGGGAGGGGGAGAAGACCTCGTTGGCCGCCTCGACCTGGCCGGGGTGCAGCACCCACTTGCCGTCGAAGCCGAGGGCGGCGGCGCGGCCGGCGACCTCGCGGTAGGCGTCCACGTCGCGGATCTGGAGGAAGGGGCCGTCGATCGCCTGGAGGTTGTGCATGCGGGCCGCCATCAGGATCCGCATGAGGATGTAGTGGTAGGCGTCCGCCGGGTAGCCGGGCGGCTGCATGCCCACGACCAGCGACTTCATGTTGATGGAGGCCATGAAGTCGGCCGGGCCGAAGATGATCGTCTCCAGGCGCGGCGAGGCGGCGGCGATCTCGTCGACGTTGACCAGGCCCTTGGCGTTCTCGATCTGCGCCTCGATGCCGATCTTGCCGACCTCGAAGCCCATGGTCTTCTCGATCTGGGTCAGGAGGAGGTCGAGGGCGACGACCTGCTGGGCGTCCTGGACCTTCGGCAGCATGATGCAGTCCAGGTTCTGGCCCGCGCCCTCGACGACGGTGATGACGTCGCGGTACGTCCAGTGGGTGGTCCAGTCGTTGACGCGCACGACCCGGGTCTTGCCGGTCCAGTCGCCGTTGTTCAGCGCGTCCACGATCGTGTGGCGGGCGCCCTCCTTGGCGAGCGGGGCGCAGGCGTCCTCCAGGTCGAGGAAGACCTGGTCGGCCGGCAGGCCCTGGGCCTTCTCCAGGAAGCGGGGGTTCGAGCCCGGCACCGCGAGGCAGGAGCGGCGCGGCCGCAGCCGGTTCACGGGAGAGGTGGGCGTGGTCATGCGGGGACCTCCAGAGGGTCGAGCTTGTTCGCTTTCCGGATCTCGTCGACGATACGGCCGATGATCTCCGTGATACCGAAGTCCTTGGGTGTGAAGACGGCGGCGACTCCGGCCGCCTTGAGCGCGACGGCGTCGGCGTTCGGAATGATGCCGCCGAGGACGACCGGGATGTCACCCGCCCCCGCCGCGCGGAGGCGTTCCAGCACGTCCGGCACGAGAGCGCTGTGCGAGCCGGACAGGATGGACAGTCCCACGCAGTGCACGTCCTCGGCCAGCGCCGCCGTGGAGATCTCCTCGGGCGTCAGCCGGATGCCCTGGTAGACCACCTCGAAGCCGGCGTCGCGGGCGCGGACGGCGATCTGCTCGGCGCCGTTGGAGTGCCCGTCCAGGCCGGGCTTGCCGACCAGCAGGCGCAGCCGTCCGGAGCCCAGGTCCTCGGCGGTCCGGGCGACCTTCTCGCGGACCAGGGCCAGCGGCGTGCCCTCCTCGGCGGCGACGGCCACCGGGGCCGAGGAGACCCCGGTGGGGGCGCGGAACTCGCCGAACACCTCGCGCAGGGCGTTCGCCCACTCGCCGGTGGTGACACCGGCCCGGGCGCATTCGAGGGTGGCCTCCATCAGGTTCTCGGTCCCGGCGGCGGCCTCCTTCAGCCGGTCCAGGGCCTGGCCGACCGTCGGGAAGACGAACGGGTCGCCGCCGCCCTGCCGCTCGGAGGACTCCTGGCGCTCGGCCCGCCAGCGGCCGATGCGCTCGACGGTGAGCGCCTCCACCGCCCCGTCCACCGTCATGATGGCGCCGTCCAGGTCGGCGGTGAGCGGGTTCGGCTCGGTCTGCTGGAAGCAGTTCACGCCGACGATCTTGTCCTCGCCCGCTTCGATCCGGGCGCGGCGCTCGGCGTGCGAGGCGACCAGCTGGGACTTCAGGTAGCCGGACTCGACGGCGGCCATCGCGCCGCCCATCTCCTGGATCCGGTCGATCTCGGCCAGGCAGTCGGCGACCAGGGAGTCGACTTTGGCCTCGATGACGTGGGACCCCGCGAAGATGTCGTCGTACTCCAGCAGGTCGCTCTCGTGGGCGAGGACCTGCTGGATGCGCAGCGACCACTGCTGGTCCCAGGGCCGGGGCAGGCCCAGCGCCTCGTTCCAGGCGGGCAGCTGCACGGCGCGGGCCCGGGCGTCCTTGGAGAGGGTGACCGCGAGCATCTCCAGCACGATGCGCTGGACGTTGTTCTCCGGCTGCGCCTCGGTCAGGCCCAGGGAGTTGACCTGGACGCCGTAGCGGAAGCGGCGCTGCTTGGCGTCCTCGATGCCGTAGCGCTCACGGGTGACCTGGTCCCAGATGCGGCCGAAAGCGCGCATCTTGCACATCTCCTCGATGAAGCGGACGCCCGCGTTCACGAAGAAGGAGATACGGGCGACCACCTCGCCGAACCGTTCCTGCGGGACCTGGCCCGAGTCGCGCACCGAGTCCAGTACGGCGATCGCGGTGGACATCGCGTACGAGATCTCCTGGACCGGGGTGGCCCCGGCCTCCTGCAGGTGGTAGCTGCAGATGTTGATCGGGTTCCACTTCGGGATGTGGTTGACCGTGTACGCGATCATGTCGGTCGTCAGGCGGAGCGAGGGCCCGGGCGGGAAGACGTGCGTCCCGCGCGAGAGGTACTCCTTGACGATGTCGTTCTGCGTGGTGCCCTGGAGCTTGGAGATGTCCGCGCCCTGCTCCTCGGCGGCCACCTGGTAGAGCGCCAGCAGCCACATGGCGGTGGCGTTGATCGTCATCGAGGTGTTCATCTGCTCCAGGGGGATGTCCTGGAACAGCCGCCGCATGTCGCCCAGATGGGAGACCGGGACCCCGACCCGGCCCACCTCGCCGCGGGCGAGGATGTGGTCGGGGTCGTAGCCGGTCTGCGTCGGCAGGTCGAACGCGACCGACAGGCCGGTCTGGCCCTTGGCGAGGTTGCGGCGGTACAGCTCGTTGGACGCCTCGGCCGTGGAGTGGCCGGCGTACGTCCGCATGAGCCACGGACGGTCTTTCTGGCGCTCTGTCATCTCAGGCGATCCTTATGGCCTTTGAGCGGACTCAGACGTTGCGGAAGCGGTTGATCGCGTCGAGGTGCTTGGCACGCATCTCGTGGTCGCGCACGCCCAGGCCTTCCTCGGGGGCGAGGGCGAGGACGCCGACCTTGCCCTGGTGGAGGTTGCGGTGGACGTCGTAGGCGGCCTGGCCGGTCTCCTCGAGGGAGTAGACCTTCGACAGGGTGGGGTGGATCTTGCCCTTGGCGATGAGGCGGTTGGCTTCCCAGGCCTCGCGGTAGTTGGCGAAGTGCGAGCCGATGATCCGCTTGAGGGACATCCACAGGTAGCGGTTGTCGTACTCGTGCATGTAGCCGGAGGTGGAGGCGCAGGTGGTGATGGTGCCGCCCTTGCGGGTGACGTAGACGCTCGCGCCGAAGGTCTCGCGGCCGGGGTGTTCGAAGACGATGTCGATGTCCTCGCCGCCGGTGAGCTCGCGGATCTTGGAGCCGAAGCGCTTCCATTCGCGGGGGTCCTGGGTGCGCTCGTCCTTCCAGAACTTGTAGCCCTCGGCGTTGCGGTCGATGACCGCCTCGGCGCCCATCTTGCGGCAGATCTCGGCCTTTTCGGGGGAGGAGACGACGCAGATGGGGTTGGCGCCGCCGGCGAGGGCGAACTGGGTGGCGTAGGAGCCGAGGCCGCCGCTGGCGCCCCAGATCAGGACGTTGTCGCCCTGCTTCATGCCGGCGCCGTTGCGGGAGACGAGCTGGCGGTAGGCGGTGGAGTTGACCAGGCCGGGGGAGGCGGCCTCCTCCCAGCTGAGGTGGGCGGGCTTGGGCATCAGCTGGTTGGACTTGACGAGGGCGATCTCTGCCAGGCCGCCGAAGTTGGTCTCGAAGCCCCAGATGCGCTGCTCGGGGTCGAGCATCGTGTCGTTGTGGCCGTCGGAGGACTCCAGCTCGACGGAGAGGCAGTGGGCGACGACCTCGTCGCCGGGGTTCCAGGCGTTGACGCCGGGGCCGGTGCGCAGGACGACGCCCGCGAGGTCCGAGCCGATGATGTGGTACGGCAGGTCGTGGCGCTTGGTGAGCTCCGACACGCGGCCGTAGCGCTCGAGGAAGCCGAAGGTGGACAGCGGCTCGAAGATCGAGGTCCACACGGAGTTGTAGTTGACCGAGGAGGCCATGACGGCCACCAGGGCCTCGCCCGGGCCGAGTTCCGGCACCGGGACCTGGTCGAGGTGCAGGGACTCGCGCGGGTCCTTCTCGCGGGTCGGGAGCCCGGCGAACATCTCCGTCTCGTCCTTGTGCACGGTGATCGCGCGGTAGGACTCGGGGAGCGGCAGGGCCGCGAAGTCGGCGGCCGTAGCGGCCTGCGACTGGATCGCGTCGAGGATGTCCTTCACGGTGTTGCCTCCGGCGGCGCTGAATGGGGGTGCGCTGAGGGATGCGCAGGGTGCGCGGGTACGGGTGGTGGGGTGCTGCGTTTGCCGTCGGTCCGGCTGAGCGGTGGTGCTGGGGCGACGCCAGTGGTGCGGCGTGCGGGTGCCTGGTGACGCAGGCGTCCGGGGCGCGGTCCGTGCCGAGTGGGCGTGGACCGCGGGGACATCCGGATGACTTCAACGTATGGCACCCCGTGTCACTCGACAAGGCACCGCGTGCCAAAACTTTCTCTCATTTGCCTATTGACCTGCGCAGATGAGCGATGATCGATCAGAGTTACCGGTGAGTAGGGGCAACTCGGACAAACGGAAGCGGCCGCTCCCGGGAGGGGAGCGGCCGCTGTGACGCGTATCGCTTCAGGTGGTTTCAGGAGCCCCGCAGGCCCCGGAAAGGAGTGGCGGTATGGCTAGGTGTTCTTGCGCAGGGCCTCTTCGATGGTCCGCATGACCTCGTCCAGCGGGGCGTCCGTACGGGCCACCGCCACCAGCACCTCGTCGTGCGCCCGCACCGCGGCCGCCGGCGCCGCCGCCGGGGCGGAGGCGGGCATCGAGGCCATGCTCCGGCCCGCGCCGATGCCCGTGCCGAAGGTCTTGCGCACGATGGCGAAGGCGTGGTCGAGCTGCGCCTCCACGTCCCCCTGGCCCCCGGCCCGCAGCCAGCGCCGCAGCACGTGGTTGTGGGCCGTGACCACCGCCGAGGCGGCCACCTCGGCCAGCAGCGGGTCGTCGTTGCCGTCGTGGGGCTCGGTCTCGTCGAAATGGGCCAGCAGATAGCGCGTGAACAGCCGCTCGTAGCGGGCCACCGAGGCGATCTCCCGCTCCCGCAGGGCCGGCACCTCCCGCGTCAGCCGGTAGCGCTCGACCGACACCGCCGGGGAGGCGGCGTACATCTTCATGACTTCCTTGATCCCGCGGCACACCGTGTCGAGCGGGTGCTCGTGCGCCGGGGCCACGTCCAGCACGGCCTCGGCCCGGGTCAGCGTGTCGTCGTGATCCGGGAAGATCGCCTCTTCCTTGGACCGGAAGTGCCGGAAGAACGTCCGGCGCGCCACCCCGGCGGCCGCGGCGATCTCGTCGACCGTCGTGGCCTCGTACCCCTTGGTCGCGAACAGCTCCATCGCGGCGGCGGCGAGCTCGCGCCGCATCTTGAGCCGCTGCGCGGCCGCCTTGGTGCCGGCCGCGCTCTCCGGGCTGTCGGAGGCAGTGGCGGCGCGGGGCGAGGTCTTGGCGGACTGGGACATAGAGCGAAAGTACTTCATTCGCGCGGGGGCGCGCGCCTGAGGGGGGTGGGACGGCAGTGATGGATGCGGGGGAGGGCCCGCACTGGGCTCGGAGGGTGCGGCCCGCCGTGAGGGTCCGGCGGACCCGAGCAGCCCTCCCCACGCATCCGGCTCGGATGCCCTCCTGTTACCGGCGGGCGTACTCACGGAATCCGCGGCCGGTCTTCCGGCCCAGGCAGCCCGCCGCCACCAGGTGCTCCAGCAGCGGGGACGGGGCCAGGCCCGGGTCGCGGAACTCCTTGTGGAGGACCTTCTCGATCGCGAGTGAGACGTCCAGGCCGACGACGTCCAGGAGCTCGAAGGGCCCCATCGGGTAGCCGCCGCCGAGCCTCATGGCCGCGTCGATGTCGTCCAGGCTCGCGTAGTGCTCCTCGACCATCTTGATCGCGTTGTTCAGGTACGGGAACAGCAGCGCGTTCACGATGAACCCGGCCCGGTCCCCGCAGTCCACCGGGTGCTTGCGCACCTTCGTGCAGACCTCGCGGACCGTGGCGTGCACGTCGTCCGAGGTCAGGACGGTGCGGACCACCTCGACCAGCTTCATCGCCGGCGCCGGGTTGAAGAAGTGCATGCCGATCACGTCCTGCGGGCGCGAGGTCGCGCGGGCACAGGCGATCACCGGCAGCGAGGACGTGGTCGTGGCCAGGACCGCGCCCGGCTTGCAGACCTTGTCGAGGGTGGCGAACAGCTCCTGCTTGACCGCCAGGTCCTCGGCCACCGCCTCGACGGCCAGGTCCACGTGCGCGAAGGCGTCCAGCGAGCCGGCCGGGGAGATGCGCGCCAGCGTCTGGTCGGCGGCCTCCTGCGTCAGCCGCCCCTTGGCGACCGCGCGGCCCAGCGACTTGCCGATCGCGGCCTTGGCGGCCTCGGCCTTCTCCTGGCTGCGGGCGGCGAGCACCACCTCGTAGCCGGCCTGCGCGAAGACCTGCGCGATACCGCTCGCCATGGTGCCCGAGCCGGCCACGCCGACCGAGGAGACCGGGCGGCCCTCGCCGAGCCGGGCCCCGTCCAGCGGGGTCTGGGCGTCACGGACCACCGCCGCGCTGCCCGGCTCCTCGTACGTGTAGAAGCCGCGCCCGGACTTCTGCCCGGTCAGGCCGGCCTCGGCGAGGTGGCCGAGGATCGGGGCGGGGGCGTGCAGGCGGTCTCCGGAGGCGGCGTACATGGCCTCCAGGACGGTGCGGGCGGTGTCCACGCCGATCAGGTCGAGCAGGGCCAGCGGGCCCATCGGCAGGCCGCAGCCGAGCCGCATCGCCGCGTCGATGTCCTCGCGGGAGGCGTACTTCGACTCGTACATCGCGGCGGCCTGGTTGAGGTAGCCGAACAGCAGCCCGTCGGCGACGAAACCGGGCCGGTCACCCACCGAGACGGGCTCCTTGCCCAACTCGCGGGCCAGGGCGGTGACCGCCTCCACGGCCGGCGGGGCGGTCAGCACGCTGGAGACGACCTCGACCAGCTTCATCGCGGGCGCCGGGTTGAAGAAGTGCAGGCCGAGGACGCGCTCGGGGCGCTGCGACTCGGCGGCCAGCCGGGTCACCGACAGGGCGTTGGTGCCGGTGGCCAGGATCGTGTCCGGCCGCACGACGGCGTCCAGCTCGGTGAAGATCCGGTGCTTGAGCTCGTAGTCCTCCGGGACGACCTCGATGACGAGGTCGGCGTCGGCGGCGGCGCTCAGCTCGGTGTAGGTGCGCAGCCGGGCGAGGACGGCCTCGCGCTCCTGCTCGCTGATCCGCTCGCGGGCCACGGAGCGGGCCGTGGCCGCCGCGAGGGCCGCGGTGGCCCGGCGGGTGGCGGCCTCGCTGATGTCGATGCCGATGACCTCGCGGCCGGCGCGGGCGAGGACCTCGGCGATGCCGGTGCCCATCGTGCCGAGGCCGACGACGGCGATGGTCTGCAGGGTGGACTGACTGGACGTGGACGGAAGGTCCATCGCGGGACTCCAGTGGATGAGGGTGACGACTGGGGGCGGCGCGCGGCGCACGACGCGCGGCCGAAGACCGGAAGAAGTCCGGCATGAAAGACGGTGAAACAACGGGAGGTTCCGCGCAGAGCGCCGTGAGGGCGGGGCGGAGAGCGGCGGACCCTGTCCCGGGGCCGCGCCGTGGAGAGCGCCGTACGCGGAGCAGACGTGCTGCTGCGGTGCAAGGCGTGCGGGGTGGTGCATGGCGGTACGTGGCGGTGCGTGGCGTACCGGACCGACTGCACGAGGCGGCTGCGTCACCAGGCCGGCCTCGTACGTGTTGAAGCGAGAGTAACTCGTCGGTAACTGCTTGGCCATAGCACCGGGTACACCAGTCGGTGTGACGTACGCCGCGACGGCAGCCGCCGGCGGGACACGACGCGCGGGGCGGCCGGCGGGGCGAGGGCCGGGCCGGCCGGCGGGGCAAGGGGCGGGCCCCTCACCCCGGACGGGCCGTCAGGTCCGGTGTGCCGCCCGGCCGTGGGAGGGGGACCGACCCGGGCCAACGCCCCACGCGCGGGCCCCGCCACCCCCTAGGGTGGGCGCCGTGAGCGACGTACTCGAGCGCCTGCGCGCCGAAGCGGACGGATCCGGCGGATCACGCCGGTACGCGGAGCTGCTCGCAGCGGACCCGGACGCGCTGGCGGCCTCCCTGACGTCGGCCGGGCTGCCCCTGTGGGCCCGGGAGCTGGCCGCGTACCGGCTGGGCCTGGCCGGCGACCGCCGCGCCTTCGAGACGCTGGTCCTGCTGCTCAACCACCGCGACCCGCCGCGCTGCGCCGCCGCCGCCGAGGCCCTGGCCGTCCTGGGCGACCCGCGCACCGCCCGCGCGGCGGCCGCCCTGGCCACCAACGAGCTCCGCACGGCCTACGCCCTGCAGCCGGTCCGCCTGCTGGCCGCACTGCGGGCGCCCGAGTCCGCCCCGGCGCTGATCCGCACCCTGTCCCGGCTGCTCGCCCCGAACGACCCGTACTGGCGGGTGGCGCTGGCCTGCGTGGAGGGGCTGGGCGCCCTGGCCGACCCCGCCTCCCGCGAGGTCCTCGCCCGGGCCCAGGCCCACCCGCGGCTGGCCGTCGCGGCGACCGCGGCCCTGCGCGCCCTGCCGCGGACCGCCTGACCGCCGGTGTCCGACCGGGCGGACACCCGGCCGGGCCGCCCGGTCTCAGGCCTCCGCGGGGAGGACGGCGTAGGCCTCGATCTCCACCAGGAGTTCGGGGCGGACCAGGGCCGAGACCTGGACGGCCGTGGAGGCCGGGAGCCGGTCCGGGGCGATCACCTCGTCGCGGGCCGCCCGTACCGCCGGCATGTGGGCCATGTCCGTCACGAAGTACGTCAGCTTCACGACGTCGTCGAAGCCCGCCCCGGCCGCCGCCAGGCACCGGCGCAGGTTCTCGA
The DNA here is from genome assembly GCF_040645035.1 of Streptomyces sp. NPDC046876. Classification (NCBI taxonomy): domain Bacteria; kingdom Bacillati; phylum Actinomycetota; class Actinomycetes; order Kitasatosporales; family Streptomycetaceae; genus Streptomyces; species Streptomyces sp. NPDC046876. Next base: position 92,794 of record NZ_JBEYXK010000009.1, read on the forward strand.
ACACCTGCCGGGCCTGGGCGGCGGCGTCGCCCGCGCCCACCACCTCGCCGCCCTCGTCGAAGGAGCACTGCCCGGAGACCGCGACGAACCTGCCCGTGCCCCAGACGACGTGGCTGTACTGGGGGCTCGGGCTGAGGCCCTCGGGGGCGGGGACGCGGATGACGGCGTTGGTGGTCATGGGCAGATCCTGCCCGGTCATGATCAGCCGCGGAAGCCCAGCAGCCCGTGGAGGGCCGCGCCGCCCGCCGAGTGGACCGCCGCCCGCGTGGCCGCGGCCGGCTTCGGGTCGGGCTGCGCCGCACACGTCGCGTCCGCCGCCTGCCCCGTCCTCAGGTACGCCGCCACCTTCTCGTCCAGGCACGTGTTGCCGCTCAGCGAGATCCCGTGGTTCCCGCCGCGCTCCTCCACCACCAGGGCCGAACCCTTCAGCTTCTCCTTCATCGCCAGCGCGCCCCCGAACGGCGTCGCCGCGTCGTCGGTGGCCTGGAGCAGCAGCGCCGGCGGGAGGTCGGCGTTGGCCACGTCCGGCGCCTGCAGCGGCTCCGTCTTCCAGAACGCGCACGGGGCGTTGTACCAGGCGTTGTTCCAGGTCATGAACGGCGCCTCGACGTGCGTGCGCCACATGTCGGCCCGCCACCGGTTCCAGTCCTTCGGCCAGGCCGAGTCCCGGCACTGCACCGCCGTGTACACGCTGTAGCCGTTGCCCGCCGAGGGCTCCACCGCCCCGAACCTCTCGTACGCCGCCACCAGCGGCGCCGGGTCCCCGTCCACCGCGTACTTCGAGAACGCCTCGGCCAGGTTCGGCCAGTAGCCGTTGTAGTAGCCGCCCGGCATGTAGGTGTCCTCCAGCTCGGACGGGCCCACCTTGCCGCCCGCCGGCTCCGTGCGCAGGGCGTCGCGCACCGCGTACCAGCGCCGCTCCACCTCGGCGGCGTCGGTGCCCAGCCGGTAGGCGGCGTCGTGCTCGGCGACCCAGGCCAGGAAGGCCTTGTGGCGGGCGTCGAAGGCCCGGTCCTGCGCGAGGTTGTCCTCGTACCAGACGCCGCCCGGGTCGACGACGGAGTCCAGGACCAGGCGGTGGATCCGGTCCGGGTGCAGCCGCCCGTACACGGCGCCCAGGTACGTCCCGTACGAGTAGCCGAAGTAGCTGATCTTCTGCGCGCCCAGCGCGGCGCGGATCAGCTCGATGTCGCGGGCGGTGGAGACGGTGTCGATGTACGGGAGCACGTCCGCGTGCCGGGTCTGGCAGGCCTCGGCGAAGGCCTGCACCCGCTTCAGGTTCGCCTCCTCGGTCTGCGCCCCGTACGGCACGGAGTCGGGGCGGACCGGGTTGAAGTGGCCGGCCGTGCAGTCGAGGGCCGGCTCGCTCTTGCCGACCCCGCGCGGGTCGAAGCCGATCACGTCGAACTGGGCGGCGACGTCCTTCGGCAGCGCGGTGGCGACGTACGGGGCCAGGCCGCGCCCGCTGCCGCCCGGGCCGCCCGGGTTGACCAGCAGCGGGCCCTGGCTCTTGGCGGCGGTGTGCGGGACCCGGGTCAGGGCCAGCGTGATCTGCCGCCCGGTGGGCCGGGCGTGGTCGAGGGGGACCTTGAGGGAGGCGCACTGCAGCGTTGGGTAGCGGCTCGTGGCGCAGCCGGTCCAGCGCAGCGCGGCGGCCGCCGCGGCGGGAGCGCCGGCGGACGGGTGCGCGGCGGCCGCCGTGGCCCCGGCCGGGCCGGTCACCGCGGCGGCGGTGGCGGTGGCGACGGACAGCAGGACGGCGGCGCGCTTCTTCAGGGGACCGCGCTTCTTCATCGGGTGCAGCATGGGGCCTCCCAGCCGAGGGTTCTGGGCGGAATCGTCCCGGAAACCCTGCCCGGAAGACGGCATTGGGCGGCGGATTGGCCCGATGTGATGAGATTTCAGGGGCCGCGGCGACGCGGCCCGCCCTCACAGCAGCGTGAGCTGCGCCGGCCCCCCGGGCGCCGGGCCGGTCGGCGGCTCCGGGACGGCGATCCGGCGGGACGCGCCCCGCCGGGCCGGGCCGATGCCGAATTCCGCCGCGAGTTCGTGGACTTGGCGCGTGATCCGGCGCTGGTACCAGGTCGGCGCGTACGCCCCGTCCGCGTACATCCGCGCGTACCGCCCGACCAGGTGCGGGTGGTGGCGGCCCAGCCAGGCGGTGAACCACTCGCGCGCCCCGGGCCGCAGATGGAGTACCAGGGGTGTCACGGAGGTTGCGCCGGAGGCGGCGACGGCCGCGACCGTGGCCCGCAGCTGCTCGGGGGAGTCCCCGAGGAAGGGGATCACCGGGGCCATCAGCACCCCGCACTCGATGCCGGCGTCGGTCAGGGCCCGTACGGCGGCGAGCCGCGCGGCGGGGGACGGCGTACCCGGCTCGACGGTCCGCCACAGCGCGGTGTCGGTGAAGCCGACGGAGACGGAGATCCCGACCTCCGTGACCTCGGCGGCCGCGCGCAGCAGGGGCAGGTCGCGCAGGATCAGCGTGCCCTTGGTGAGGATGGAGAACGGGTTGGCGCGCTCGTGCAGGGCCTCGATGATCCCGGGCATCAGCCGGTAGCGGCCCTCGGCGCGCTGGTAGCAGTCCACGTTGGTGCCCATGGCGATGTGCGCCCCGCTCCAGCGGCGCGAGCCGAGCTCGCGGCGCAGCAGCTCCGGGGCGTTGGTCTTGACGACGATCTGCGAGTCGAAGCCGAGCCCGGTGTCGAGGTCGAGGTAGCTGTGCGTCTTGCGCGCGAAGCAGTACACGCAGGCGTGGCTGCAGCCCCTGTACGGGTTCACGGTCCACTCGAACGGCATCCGCGAGGCGCCCGGGACCCGGTTGAGGATCGACCGGGCGCGGACCTCGTGGAAGGTGATCCCGCGGAACTCGGGGGTGTCGAAGGTGCGGGTGACGACGGAGTCGGCGGCGAAGAGGGCGAGGGGCCCGGCGGCCGCGCCGTCCCGGCCGCCGCCTTCGTCCCCGGTCAGGTTGTCCCAGCGCATGGCACGCCTCCCTCGGTAGCTCGCTCGACCAGAGAATAGAACAAACGTTCCCATGATCGTGCGGGGCGAGCCAGGGCGGACCACGGGCGGGCTCAGGGATCCTCGTGCCGGAAGGCGTCGTGCAACCTGAGCAGAGCGCGGCGGCGGGAGTGCGCCCGAGCCAGGGCGTACCCGGCCGCGGCGGCGAAGGCCGCGCCGACGAAGGCGGTGGTCAGGGCCGCGGCCGCGGAGGCGCGCAGCGCGGCCAGGACCGTCCCGGCCGCCCCGGTCGCCGCGGTGGCCGCCAGCGCCAGCCGGGCCCCCAGCACCCGGTCCCGCGCGTACAGCGGCCGGCGCCGGGTCAGCACCCACCCGGCGAAGACGGCCCACGCCAGCCCGATCGCGATCAGCCCGGCGAACGCGGCCTGCGTGCGCACCGGGAGCGGGCCGGGCTCGGTGGCCCACAGCAGCCCGACCAGCGCCGCCCCGCACCCGCCGGCCAGTCCCACCGCCGTGTGGCGCATCCGGGCACCCAGCGAGACCTCCGCGGCCAGCGCACGCTCGAGTTCCTCCGGCACGTCCCGCCGGTCCGCGGACGACTGGTGGTCGCTCATGACCCGTATCCCCTCTCGTATCCCCTCTCGGCCAGGACGCTCCGCAGCATGCGACGCGCCCGGTGCAGCCTGCTCTTCACTGTGCCCGGCGGCACGCCGAGCGCCTCCGCGCAGGCAGCCAGGGGCAGGTCCTGGAGGTGGAACAGGATCAGCACCTCCCGCTCCAGGGGCGGCAGCCCGCTCAGGCCGGCCTCCACCTGCATCGTGGTCAGCACGCCGTCCGCGGGGTCGTCCCCCGCGGCCGCCTCCGCGTCTTCCGCGCCCGCGTCCTCCGCGGCCGCCTCCGCAGCCCGGTACGCGTGGCGCAGGTGCTCGGCGACCGCGCGCCGGGCGATGGTGAACAGCCAGGGGGCGAACCGCTCCGGCTGCCGAAGCCGCGGCAGCCCGCGGACCACGCCGAGCCACACCTCCTGGGCCAGGTCGTCCGCGAGGTGCGCCGAACCGGCCATGCCCCGCACGTACCGCCACACCGGGCCGTGCCAGACGCGCACCAGCTCGCGGAACGCCTCGCGCTCCCCGAGCTGGCAGCGCACCACCAGCAGCCCGTCGCGTCTTTCGTCGCCGCCCACCGCACCTCCCCGCCTCGCGCAGCCTTCACCCGGACAGTCGGCCCGCGAGCCGGAAAGGTTCACCGGCGGGACGCGGGGCGCTGCGACGGCCCGCAAGGGGGTGGGGCGGCGGTCGGCGCCGCCCCACCCCCGTCGCCGTCCTGCCTACTCGCGGGGGGCCGGGCGCGTCAGGCGGAAGCGGAGCACGCCTTCGGCCTCCTCGGCCGGAGCGGCGCCGTACCGCTCGAAGCCGGCCTTCTCCAGGACGCGGACGGAGGCCGGGTTCGACAGCTCCACGCCGGCGGTCACCGTGTGGACGCCGGGCGCGGCGAGGCCGTACGCGGCGAGCGCCCGGGTGGCCTCGGTGGCGTAGCCCCGGCCGCGCCGGGAGGCGACGACGCCGTAGCCCAGTTCGAGCACTCCCTCGGCGGGCGGCCAGAACAGGCCGATCGAGCCCACCACGAGGCCGGTGGACCGCTCGACGAGCAGCCGGTGCCCGTACGGGCCGAGCCAGGCGGGGTGGCCGTCGAAGAGGCCCGCGATGACGCGGTCGCCCTCGGCCGGGAAGTCCTCGGCCCAGCCGCCCGGCCGGCGGCCGTCACCGGCGAGGACGGCGCCGGCCTCGGCCGCGGTCCAGGTACGGAGCACGAGCCGCTCGGTGGTCAGCTCGGCGCGCTCGTGCGAAGGATTCGAAGTCTTCGAAGGTGCGGAATGCACGGGTGTCTCCTGGTCATGGGAAGGACCCGGACCGCGCCGCGTGACTCGCGTGGCGTCGCGTGGCGTCGCGTCGTGTCAGCGCGCGGACCGGAAAAGGGCATGCGGACGAAGGCCGTCGACGGCCATATTCATCAACCTCCCGCATCCGTCACCGTGTTCGCGCACCACGCGCTCACCCGCGACGGTAACAGACCCCGGCGAGCGGCAACCCCACGCCCCGGCTTCCTCAGCTCGCCTCCAGGTGCAGCCGCGGCACGTCCGGCCGGTCGAAGCCGAAGACCTGTGCGTACAGGGAGAGTTCGGCCTCCAAGGCGCGGACCATGGTGTCTGCCCGGCGGAAGCCGTGCCCCTCGCCCTCGAACACCACGTACGCGTGCGCCACGCCTCGGCCGCGCAGGGCGGACAGCAGCCGCTCCGCCTGGGCGGGCGGGCACACCGCGTCGTCCAGGCCCTGGAGCAGCAGGAACGGCGCGGTGATCCGGTCGGCGCGGGCCACGGGCGAGCGCTCCCGGCAGCGTACGGCGAGGGTCTGCGGCGGCCCGGCCAGGCCCTCGACGTACCGGGATTCCAGGTCGTGGGTCTCCTCGGCGAAGCCCCGCAGGTCCAGGACGGGATAGCGGATCGCCGCGCACGCGTACAGGGAGGTCGAGGCCAGCGAGGCGGCGGCCGTCCAGCCGCCCGCGCTGCCGCCCCGGATGGCGAGCCGGTCCGGGTCGGCGGTGCCCTCCGCGGCCAGGGCCCGGGCCACGGCCGCGCAGTCCTCGACGTCGACCACGCCCCACTGCTCGCGCAGCCGCTCCCGGTAGGCGCGCCCGTAGCCGGTGGAACCGCCGTAGTTCACCTCGACGACCCCGATGCCGCGGGAGGTGAAGTACGCGATGTGCAGGTCCAGTACGGGCGACACGTGCTCGGTGGGGCCGCCGTGCGCCCACACCGCGTACGGGGGCAGCTCGTCGGCGGGGGCCCGGCGGGCCGGGTGGTGCGGCGGGTAGACGTGGGCGTGGATCTCCCGGTCGTCGGGGCCGAGGAAGGTCCGGGTCTGCGGTTCGGGGTAGTACGCCGGGTCGACGGGGCCGGCTGCGGCCGCGCCCACCACCCGGGCGTGTCCGCTCTCCGTGTCGAGCTCGACGACCTCGTAGGCGCTGCGCGGGCTGGCCGCGACCCCGTAGACGCTGCTGCCGTGGACGGCCAGCGCGGGCTGCCAGGCGGTCCACGGGCCGGCGGCGTCGACGAGGTCGCCGGTCTCGGGGTCGAGCACGCCGAGGACCGGGGAGCCCCGGCCGTGCAGCACGGCGACGAGCCCGTCCGGCAGCGGGGCGAGCCAGCGCAGGCCGGGCTTCCACAGCGGGCCGCCGAACTCCTCCTCGCGGGGGCACAGGTTGACCGCCTCGCCGGTGTCCGGGTCCACCCGGTACGGGTTCCACCAGCCGCTGCGGTCGCTGACCGCGAGGAGGGTGCCGTCGGGCATCCAGTCCACCTGGGCGACCGCCTCCTCGGGGCCGCCGAGGAGGGTGCGGGCCCCGGCCAGGGTGCCGTCCCCGCGGACCTCGGCGAGCCGGACCTCGGTGCCGTCCCACGGCATCCGCGGGTGGTCCCACACCAGCCAGGCCGCGTACCGCCCGTCGGGGGACAGCCGCGGGCCGGTGGCGAAGCGGTGCCGGTCGTCGGTCAGCTCCCGTACGCGCGAGCGGTCCCCGGCGGCCGTCCCGTCCAGCGGTACGGCGGCCAGGACGCGGCGCACGTCGGTGGAGGCCGGCCCGGTGAACTCCTCCAGCACGCACCAGACCTCGTCCCCGCGCAGCACCGGATCGACCCAGCGCAGGCCGCCGCCGACGGAGGACAGCGGGGTGAGCGGGCGCGGGGCGGGCTCGTGCGCGTCGGGCTCGTCCTCGTCGGGCTCGCCCGCGTCGGGTTCGTACGCGTACAGCCGCTGGTCGGCGTGGTGGACGAACACCACCAGGGGGCCGCGCCCGGGCCGCTCGGCCCCCGCCCAGGGCATGCCGCCGTACTCGGTGAAGGCACTGCGGACGTTCCACGGCGCGGGCAGCACCGAGACCGGGGTGCCGCCGTCCGCGGGACGGCGCACGAGGGTGCGGCGGCCGCCCTCGGCCGGGCGGGGTTCGGTCCACCACACCTCGGGGCCGACGGTCCCGAGGTACTCGGGCCGCCCGTCGAGGGAGGCGGCGAGCGCGGCGTCGACGGGCGAGGGCCAGGTGCCGTAGGGCAGTTCGCCCATCACAGCGTCCGCAGCGCGTGGTCGAGGACGTGCACGCCGAAGTGGAGGGCCTCGACGGGGACCCGCTCGTCCACGCCGTGGAAGAGGGACCAGTACTCGAAGCCCGGCGGCAGCTTGAGCGGCGAGAAGCCGTAGCCGGTGATCCCGAGCCGGGAGAACTGCTTGGCGTCGGTGCCGCCCGCCATGCAGAAGGGCACGACGCGGCCCTCGGGGTCGAAGCGCTCGACGGACTCGCGCAGGACGGCGAACGTCCGCCCGTCGACGGGGGCTTCGAGGGCCACCTCGCGATGGTGGAACTCCCAGGTGACGTCGGGACCGGTCAGCTCGTCGAGGGTGGCGAGGAACTCCTCCTCGCCGCCGGGCAGGGTCCGCCCGTCGACGTAGGCCGTGGCGTGGCCGGGAACGACGTTCACCTTGTAACCGGCGGTGAGCATCGTCGGGTTGGCGCTGTTGTGCATGGTCGCCTCGACGAGGGCCCCGGCCGGGCCGAGCTTGGGCAGGAGCTCGTCGAGGTCGGTGCTGCGGGCGCGCGGATCGACGGACAGGCCCTGGAGGGCGGCGAGTTCGGTGATGCAGGCGGCGACGGTGTCGGTGAGGCGGACCGGCCAGCGGTACTCCCCGATCCGCGCGACGGCGGCGGCGAGCCGGCTGACGGCATTGGCCGCGTTGGGCTTGGAACCGTGCCCCGTCGTGCCGTGGGCGGTCAACTTCATCCAGGCGGTGCCCCGTTCACCGGCCGCGATGGGGTACAGCAGCTGGCCGGGGCCGTTGTGGACGGTGAAGGCACCGGACTCGCTCAGGCCCTCCGTGCAGCCCTCGAAGAGGTGGCGGTGGTGGTCGGCGAGGAAGCCGGACCCGTCGACGGCGCTGTCCTCCTCGTCGGCGGTGTACGCGATGACGATGTCCCGTCGGGGTCTGACGCCGGCCCGCGCCCAGGCCCGTACGACCGCCAGGACCATCGCGTCCATGTTCTTCATGTCGACGGCGCCGCGGCCCCACACCACCCCGTCGCGGACCTCGCCGGAGAAGGGGTGTGTGCTCCAGTCGGCGGCCTCGGCGGGGACCACGTCGAGGTGGCCGTGGACCAGCAGGGCCGGCGCGCAGCGGTCGCTGCCCGCGATCCGGGCCACCACGTTGGTACGGCCGGGCGTGCGCTCCAGCAGGACGGGCTCCAGGCCGGCCGCGGCCAGGCGCTCGGCGACGTACTCGGCGGCGGGCCGCTCGCGGCAGTCGCCGCCGCCCCGGTTGGTGGTGTCGATGCGGATGAGGTCGGAGGTGAACTCGACGGCCTCGTCGAGCGCCACCGGGTCGACCGGGGACTCAGCCATACTGCTCCTCCACTGCTGCCCGGACGACCGTCGTGACCGCCTTGAACGTGCGGATCCCCTCGTACATCGTCGCGCTGGTGTACGCGACCCGGCGCTCGCCGCAGCGCTCCACGCCGGGGACGACGGTGGCGCCCATCGCCAGGTGCTCGGCGTCGAACTCGACCTCCACGGTGTGCGGGCCCCGCTGCACCGGGTCCCGGCGCACCGCGAGGCCGGCGGCCTCCTTGGCGGCCGCCCGGATGTCGGCGGCCGTGCGGGCGGGGGTGCGGCAGACGGCGGCGTAGCGGGACACGTGGTCCTTGACCGCGACGGTCACCGCGTCCGGGGCGTACCCCGCGGCATCGGCACAGGTCAGGTCGTCGCCGGTGACCAGCACGACGGGGGACCCGAACTCGGCGACGACGCGGGCGTTGAGCAGCCCCTCGCTCGCGCGGACCCCGTCCAGCCAGACGCCGGTGATGGAGTTCTCCAGGTACGTGTGCGCGAGCACGCCCTGCGATCCGGCGCCGGTGTGGTAGCCGACGAAGGCGACGCCGTCGACGTCGCCGTGCTGGACGCCCTCGACCATGCTCAGCGACTTGTGGCGGCCGGTGATCATCTCGGCGCGCTCGTCGAGCCGCTCCAGCAGCAGGTTGCGCATGGTGGAATGGGCCTCGTTGATCAGGACCCGGTCGGCGCCGCCGTCGAGGAAGCCGAGTACGGCCGCGTTCACGTCGGAGGTGAACAGGGACCGGCAGCGTTCCCACTGGGGGGTGCCGGGCAGGACGTCCGCGGGCCATGTGACGCCGGTGGCGCCCTCCATGTCGGCGGAGACGAGGATCTTCATCGGGCCCCCTGGGCGGGTCGGCTGCGACGCGCGGCCGGGCGCGCCGCCCGATCCGGACGACCGCCTTCCGCACAGGCCTCCAGCCTAGCCCTCCGGGCCCCCAGGGGCCCGCTGGCCACGCCCGGCGCGGCGGTCGAAGTCGCCGTGCCGGGACCGCAGTTCGTCCGGGGGCGCCGGCGCGGCGGGGCAGTTCACCCGATGTGGTGAGGCCGTGTGCACGGCCTCACCCCCGGACACCGCACCGACCGGCGTGAGCGGCGCCGGTCAGCTCTCGACCTCGCGGGCCAGGTTCTCCAGCACCGTGTCGTAGATCCGGCCGAGCCCCTTGGGCGCGAAGGTGCGCTCGAAGAAGCCGCCGATGCCGCCGGCGCCGTTCCAGACGGTGGTGACCACGGCCTTGGACCGGCCCTCGCCGGCCGGGGTGACGAGCCAGGTGGTGACCATGGAGGAGTTGCGGTCCTTCTCCACCAGCTGGCCGTCGGTGGGCTCGGTGACCTCCAGCAGGCAGTCGCGCACGCGCTTGCTCGTGGCCTGGAGCTTCCAGTGGACGAGGGTGCCCTCGCCGTCGCCGCCCTCGCGCACCTCGTACTCGCTGAAGTGCTCGGGCAGCAGCTTGCCCCGGGTGCCGGTGTAGTCCGCCAGCGCGTCGAACACGGTCTCCGCGTCGGCCGCGATGATCCGCTCCGTGGTGGCCTCGACCTGCGCCATACCTGTTCCTCCAGCAGTTGTGTTGCCTCGTCGGCGGCAAGCCAACCACTTCCGGGGCGGCCGCCCAAAATCGGCCCCCCTGCCACGCGGGTCAGCGGCCGTCAGTGGCGTCAGAGGCCGTCAGCGGCGCCGGCCGACGTCAGTGGCGTCAGCGGACGTCCGTACGCAGCTGCGCGCGTGCGGTGTCGAACAGCCCGACCTGGTCGGCGGGCCTGCCGGAGCCCGCGTCGCTGTCGACGAACAGCGGGTAGGCCTGGCCGGCGTCGCCCGCGACGAACAGCTCGATGCGGCGGCGCGGCCCGCTCCTCGGTGCCGTGGGTGGGTTGCCTTTCCGGGCCCTGCGGCGGTGCGGGCCTGCCCCCGGTCCGCTCGGCGCCTCCGGTGGGCTGCCCGTGTGGGCCGTACGGCTCCGTCGCCGTGCCTTCGGCCGGGCCGGCGGCTCCTGTTGGCTGCGCGGCCGCTCTCGCTCCACCCGGTCGCTTCGGCGTACCCGGGCGGTCAGGGGAGCCCGCCTGTTCGGGCGCGTCTCGGTGCCGTGCGCGCGCACCGGCCCGGGCGTACCTCCCCCGTGGGGAGCACCGGCCGGCTCCTGTCGGCTCCGGTGTCCGGGTATGCCCCCCCGTGCCCCCGAGCATCATCCCCAGTCCGGTCGGCCCTGGCCGGGTTGCCTCGCGCCCATGTCCCGCCCCACCTCGCCCGTGCCTCCGGTTGCCGCGCCCGGGCCATTGAAGGCGGCGAGTCCGCCCCCCCGTGGTGGGGAATGGCCTCCTTCGTGGACGGCAGGGCCGGTCAGGCCGTGTGGAGCCAGACGCGGAGGGGGCCCAGGGGGGTGAAGCCGTGGCGGAGGGCCGTGGCGAGGTCCTCGCCGGCCTCGTAGCCGACCACCGCGCGGCCGGGCCACAGGGACGCGATCTCGGCGAGGGCGCCCGACCAGGCCTCCTCGTCGGCCACGCCGTCCTGCGTGAACACGTTCGAGACGCCGACCACGCCCGCGGCCTCGTTCGCGACCGCCCCGGCCACGATCCGGCCCTCCGCCGACCGCCCCGCCAGGAACGCGATCTCCGGGGTCAGCAGGCCGGGGTGGAACAGGCCCGTGGACTCCTCGCCGTCCCAGGCGGCCTCCCAACGGTCGAGGTCCCGCGCCGATTCGATCCGCGACCAGGACAAGGCGGATGCGGGGGCCGGCGCGGCGGCATCCGCCGGACGGTGGATCCACTGCGCCTCGAAGAGGAGCTCGAAGCCGGCCGGGGCGAGGTCGAGCACGGCGAAGCTGTCCTTGACCGAGCAGCCCGGGGACTGCGTGTCGATGCCGGCCGTGAGGGCCGCCGCCGACACCTCCCGGGTCAGGGTCACCGCGTCGGGGTAGTACGGCGGGGTGCGCCGCGGGCTCGTCCAGGAGCCGGCGGTGAACACGCCGCCGGGGCAGACGGCCGCGCACCAGGCGGCGTTGTTGTGCACGGCCGCACGGAGGGCGTCTTCGGTGTTCGGGGTGATGATCACACCGGGATCCTGGCACAGCGCCTAGCCTGGGGCGATGTCCTTTTTCCCGTACACCGCGGAGGGGGCCCGGGTCGGCCTGCGCCCCTTCCGGCTCGCCGACGGCCCCGAGTTCACCGCCCGCGCGCGCGAGAGCCGGGAGCTGCACCGCCCCTGGCTGTTCCCGCCCCTCACCGAGGAGGAGTACGAGGCGTACGCGGCCCCGCTCATCGACGGCGGCAGCCGCGCCGGGTTCCTCGTCTGCGAGCGCGCGACCGGAGCAATCGCCGGTTTCGTCAACGTCAACAACATCGTGCGCGGGGCGTTCCAGTGCGGAGCCCTCGGGTACGGGGCCTTCGCGCACGCCGCGGGCCGCGGCCTGCTCGGCGAGGGGCTCGAACTGCTGCTCGGCCACGCCTTCGCCCCGCAGGAGCGCGGCGGGATGGGCCTGCACCGGCTGGAGGCCAACGTCCAGCCCGGCAACGCCGCCTCCATCGCGCTGGTCCGCGGCCGCGGCTTCCGCCTGGAGGGCTTCTCCCCGGACTTCCTCCACGTCGACGGGGCGTGGCGCGACCACGAGCGCTGGGCGATCACCGCCGAGATGGCCCCACCGGCCGGCCGCGACCCAGCCTGACCGGCCGGCCTGGGGGCGGCGAGCCCCCGCCGAGCCCCCCCGCCGGCCGGACGCCCCGCAGCCGCAAGCCCCCGCAGCCGCAAGCCCGCCGGGCTCTTGGTCCCGGCGGCCGCGGTGGCACAGGATGGGGGCCATGCGAAACCTGGTGCTCCTCGACGCCCCGTCCAACCTGGGCCTGCGCCCGCCCGCTCCCGGCACCGTGCCCGGCGTGTACAAGCTGGCCGGCGCCCTGCGCGAACAGGGCCTGCTGAGCCGGCTCGGCGCCCGCGAGGGCGGGGTGGTCGTACCGCCGCGCTACGACCGCGGGGACTGGAAGGAGGGCGACGGCGTCTTCCACGCCGGCCCGCTGGCCGCGTACACCGTGGCCCTCGCCGACCGGATCGAGAACCACCTGCGGGCCGGGGAGTTCCCCGTCGTGCTCGGCGGGGACTGCTCGATCCAGCTGGGCGCCTCCCTGGCCCTGCGCCGCCTCGGCCGCTACGGGCTCGCCGCGATCGACGGCTCCGCCGACTTCCGCCACCCCGGCAACGAGGCCGTCAACGGGCCCGTCGGGGCCGCCGGCGGCGAGGAGCTCGCCCTCGCCACCGGGCGCGGCCAGGCCGACCTCGCCGACCTGGAGGGGCTCGGCCCGTACCTGCGCGACGAGGACGTACGCCTCTTCGGCCTGCGCGACGGCGACGCCGACCTGGCCGAACTCCGCGCCGCGGGGATCGCGGTCGCCACCGTCGGCGCCATCCGCGAACGCGGCGCCGAGGCGGTGGCGCGGGCGTCCCTGGACGGGCTGCACCCGCCGGTCACCGCCGGGTTCTGGGTGCACCTGGACGCCGACGTGCTCGACCCGGCAGTGATGCCGGCCGTGGACAGCCCCGACCCCGGCGGCCTCTTCCCCGCCGAGCTGGCCGGCCTGCTCAAGGTGCTGGTGGGCTCCCCGCGGTGCGTGGGCCTCAACGTCACGATCTACGACCCGGACCTCGACCCCGATGCCAAGGCCGGCGCCCTCCTCGCCGACCTCGTGGCGGACGCCTTCGCGTGACGGCCCGCGTGACGGCCCGCGTGACGGCTCGCGTCACGGCCAAGGCCACGGCTTTGCGTAATCCTGACCGGTGGTGATCCGCGGAACCCCTGTGCACCGGCCGCCGTGGCGTGTTCCATTTCCTGCATGGCCACCACCGTCCGCCGCGCCGTACTGACCCTGCCCGCAGCCCCGTTGGGGCCCGAGAACCCGCTGCCCGCGCTGCGCCCGCCCGGCGACGTACACGTACTGGACGAGCGGGCGCGTGACGGCCTGCCCCGCGACATGGCCCGGCAGATCGGCTACGGGCCGCTGCGCTCCCTGCTGCCCGTCCGGATCCTCGACGGCTACGAACGGCAGCGGCAGGAGCGGCACTTCGACGCGGTCGTACTGGAGAACGAGCACCTGCGGGCCACCGTCCTGCCCGGCCTCGGCGGCCGCGTCCACTCCCTCGTCCACGTGCCCACCGGCCGTGAACTCCTCTACCGCAACCCGGTGTTCCAGCCCGCCAACTTCGCCCTGAACGGCGCCTGGTTCTCCGGCGGCATCGAATGGAACATCGGCGCCACCGGCCACACCACCCTCGCCTGCGCCCCGCTGCACGCCGCGCTCGTACCGGCCCCGGACGGCGGGGAGATGCTGCGGCTGTGGGAGTGGGAGCGGCTGCGCGACCTGCCCTTCCAGGTCGACCTGTGGCTGCCGCACGACGGGGAGTTCCTGTACGTCGGCGTCCGCGTCCGCAACCCCCACGAGCGGCCCGCCCCGCTGTACTGGTGGTCCAACACCGCGGTCCCCGAGGACCGCGGCACCCGGATCCTCGCCCCCGCCGACGAGGCCTGGCACTTCGGCTACGAGCGCACGCTGCGCCGCGTCCCCGTCCCGCACTGGCAGGGCGCGGACCGCACGTACCCGCTGCACCACGAGTACCCGGCGGACTACTTCTACGAGGTCGCCCCCGAGGCCGGTCCGCGGCCGTGGATCGCCGCCCTGGACGCACAGGGCCGGGGCCTGGTGCAGACCTCCACGGCCCGGCTGCGCGGGCGCAAGCTCTTCGTCTGGGGCGCGGGCGAGGGCGGCCGGCGCTGGCAGGACTGGCTGACCGAGCCCGGCACCGGCGGCTACGCCGAGATCCAGGCCGGGCTGGCCCGCACCCAGCTGGAGCACGTACGTCTCGAGGGCGGGGCCGAGGTGAGTTGGCTGGAGGCGTACGGGCCGCTGGCCGCGGACCCGGCGTCGGTGCACGGCCCCGACTGGGCGGCGGCCCGCACGGCGGCCGGGCAGGCCCTTGACACCGCCCTGCCCCCGGCCCGCGTCGACGAGGCGTACGCGGTGTGGCGGAGCGGGGCGGCCGACACCGAACCGGGGGAGCGGCTGGCCCTCGGCTCCGGCTGGGGCGCCCTCGAAGTCCTGTGCGGCGGCCACAAGCTCCCCGGGACCCCGTTCGCCGAATCCGACCTGGGCGAGCCCCAGCAGCCCTGGCTGGAGCTGTGGCGCACCGGCGTCTTCCCCGCCCCGCGCCGGGTGGCGCCTCCCGGCCCCAGCCTGGTCGCCCCGCACTGGCGGGACATGCTGGAGACGGCCCCCGCCGAACCCCTGACCGAATACCACCTGGGCGTGGCCCAGTGGCATGCGGGCGATGTGGCCCAGGCGGTGCGCAGCTGGGAGCGCGGCCTGGCGCTGGCCCCCTCGCGCTGGCCGCTGCTGCGCTGCCTGGCGGCGGCCGACGCCCTGATCGGCGACCCGGCCCGGGCGGCCCGGCGCTACGCCGAGGCCTTCGAGGACCTGGCCGACGAGAGCCGCGGCGGCGAGGCCTGGACGGCCGCCGAGTCCGCGCTCGGCCGCGAGGCGATGACCGCCCTGCTGGAGGCCGGCCGCCCCGCCGAGGCCCGGGCCGTGTGGGACCGCCTGCGCCCGACCCTGCGCGAGCAGCCCCGCTTCCGCCTGCTGGCGGCGATGCTGCTGGCGGCGGAGGGCCACGCGGCCGCCGCCCGCCGCGTCTTCGAGGACGGCTTCGAACTCCCCGACCTCCGCGAGGGCGACGACATCCTGTCGCAGGTCTGGTCCCGCATCACGGACCGCCCGCTCCCGCCGGCGTACGACTTCCGCATGCGACCTTAGGGTCAGGTCTCGGCGCGGGTGAGTTCGCACCTCCCGTCCGTGCAGGACCGGCGCAGCCGCCCGGCCGAGACCGTCTCCGCGAGGCCGATCGCCCAGCACATCGGGCAGCCGCGCAGTGCGACGAGGCCCACCGGGGCGAGCAGCAGGCTCGCCGGGCCGACGAAGGGCAGCAGGGCCAGGGATCCGGCGAGCGCGCCGAACCCCAGGGCCCCGCGGGCCAGGTGGCGGGGGACGGAGGCACTGGCGAAGCCGCCGCGCGCCCGCGTGGTCGGGTCAGCCGTCATGGCCGGCTCCCCCCGGTGCGGCCGGTTCCTCGCGCAGCGCTTCCCGTACCGCCGTACGGGCGCGGTGCAGACGCGACTTCATCGCGGCGGTGCTCAGTCCGAGCCGGTCGGCGACGGTCCGGCCGGGCAGGCCCTGGATGTCCCGCATGACCAGCACCCGCCGCTGGTCCTCGGGCAGGGCGGCGACCGCGGCCGCGACCCGTTCGGCTTCCAGGCGCACCAGGACGTCCTCCTCGGCGGACCGGGCGGTGCCGGCGGACCCGTCGAACCGGTCGGCCGCGGCGTCGGTCCCGCCCGGCCCGTGGGCGGGACCGCGGGGGAGCAGGGCGCGGGTGCGGCGCAGGCATTCGTTGCGGACGATCCGGAACATCCACGAGGCCAGCGCCCCGGAGGCGCGCAGCATGCCGATCTTGCGGTAGAGGATGATCAGCGCCTCCTGGGCGGCGTCCTCGGCGTCCTGGGGTGAGGCGCACAGCGTCTGTGCGAACCGGTGCACGTGCGGGGAGGAGCCGTACACCAGCGCGGTGAGCGCCTCGACCTCGCCGCGCTGCGCCGCGGCGACCAGGGTGGCACCGGGCCAGGTACGGTCAGCCACGCCGGCCCCTGCGGCGGCGCAGCAGCGTGACGGTGCACGCGCACAGCAGCACCGCGGCGGCCGCGGCGGCGATGACGACGGTGGTGGTCAAGGGGTCCTCCCGGTGGGATGCGGGGCGGACACGGTCGTCCGCACCCCTATGAGAGGCACGCCGGACACAGAAGGATTCACCGCAGTACGGGCAGTTCCGGTTCGGCGCGACCTCCTGCCTGTTGTACAGGGGCAACTGGGAGGGCGTCAGTCCCGCGCACGTCCGTGGCCGGCGGCGCCTCAGGCCCGGCAGAGGACCTCGCCGTTCAGGACCGAGAACCAGGCGTCCGGGGCCGCGCCCCACCGCCGCCAGGCCTCGGCGATCGCCGACAGGTCCTGCTCGGTGGCGTGCCCGCCGGCGGTGGCGCGGGCCGCGTAGGCCGAGGCGGTCGTACGGTCCGCCCACAGGGCCGACCACCAGGCGGTCTCCTCGGGCTCGGCGTAGCACCAGGCCGTCGCGGAGGAGCGGACGTCCGTGAAGCCCGCGGCCCTCGCCCAGGACAGCAGCCGGCGTCCGGCGTCCGGTTCGCCGCCGTTCGCGCGGGCCACCCGCCGGTACAGGCTCAGCCACTCCTCCAGGCCGGGCTCGGCCGGGTACCAGGTCATCGCCGCGTAGTCCGCGTCCCGGACGGCGACGATCCCGCCCGGCCGGCACACCCGGCGCATCTCGCGCAGCGCCTGCACCGGGTCGCCGACGTGCTGCAGGACCTGGTGGGCGTGGACCACGTCGAAGGAGTCGTCCGGGAAGTCCAGTGCGTGGACGTCCGCCGCCGCGAAGGTGACGGCCCGCTCCAGGCCGCGCTCCTCCACGTACGCCGCCGCCTGCTCCAGCACGTCCTGCGCCGCGTCCACGGCCGTGACCCGGCCGCCGGGCGCGACGAGTTGCGCCAGGTCCGCCGTGATGGTGCCCGGGCCGCAGCCCACGTCCAGGACCGACATGCCCGGGCGCAGTTCGCCGACCAGGTACGCCGCCGAGTTCGCGGCGGTCCGCCAGCGGTGCGAGCGCAGTACGGACTCGTGGTGGCCGTGCGTGTAGACGGCCGTCTCCTTGCTGCCCATGTCCCGACTCCCTCTCGTCGCGGCCTCGTTGCTCCGCCGCCTCGCGGCGGCGTCGCCGAAGCGATGTGATCACCGTAAGGGATTCGCCCGCGATCCGAGATACGCGTTTTGACATGTGGACACGATGCCTGTGGCGCAAGGGTGTTGGGCAGGTGGGTGGCAGGCCGCTGCCGGGGCGAGGACAGTGGGCTGCAGGGGAAGCGCCGAGCGCAGGAGGCGGTGAGACCCATGCCGGAGACGCTGCTCGAACAGCACGCCGCGGCGCTGAGGCTCTTCGGTGAGCGCGTGCGCACCGTCGCGGCCGACCAGTGGGGCGCCCCGACCCCGTGCACCGAGTGGACCGTGCGCGACCTGGTCAACCACGTCACCGGCGAGCAGCTGTGGGTCCCGCCGCTGGTCACCGACGGCAGCACCGTCGCGGAGGTCGGCGACCGGTTCGCCGGGGACCTGCTCGGCGAGGACCCCGTCGCCGCCTGGGAGCAGGCCGCGCAGGCCGCGCACGCCGCCTTCGCCGCGCCCGGGGCGCTGGAGCGCACCGTGCAGCTGTCGTACGGGCCCACCAAGGGGGCGGCGTACTGCTCGGAGCTGACCGCCGACTGCGTCGTGCACGCCTGGGACCTGTCCCGCGGCATCGGCGCCGACGACCGGCTGCCGGACGGGCTCGTCGAGTTCTCCATCAAGGAGGTCATGCCGTACGCCGACGGGCTCGCGGCCAGTGGGATGTACGCCGAGCCGCTGGAGGTCCCGCCCGGCGCGGACGCCCAGACCAGGCTGCTGGCCCTGTTGGGGCGGAAGGGCTGAACCGGGCCGCGCGGCCGGCCGGCCCCGGGCCGTGTCGGCTGTCCGGCGGGTCGCCCCGAGCCGCATACAACAGGCGCATTCCGGCGAACAATCGTATAAAGGGCATCGTCATCAGGACACCGCCCCCTGGCGGAGACGGAGCGACGCAACGGGACGGGGCGGACGCGACGGGGAAGGCGGAACGAGGTGGAGGGGATGCAGCGCACGGCGCAGGGCCGCGGCCCGGTCCGGTACGGGCCGCCCGCGCCGCCGCCCGGCCTGCCCGTGCTGCCCGAGCTCACCGCCGTGATCGCCGCGGCGGCCGAGCGGTCCGCCCCCGAGCCGCCGGGCGGCTCCGCACCCGTACGCGAGGCCGCCTGCCGGCACTGGGAGCGGCGCGGACTGGCCACCGGACCCGAGGACGTCGCCGCCGGGCCCGGGGCGCCCGCACTGCTGCTCGCGCTGCTCGGCGCGTACGGGGGCGACGTGCTGCTGCCCCGGCCGTGCCCCGCCTGGTGGACCCCCGGGATCCGGCTGCTGGGACGGCGGGCCTACCACGTGCCGACCCCGGCCGAGTGCGGCGGCGTGCCGGACCCGTACGCCCTGCTGGAGACCGTACGGCGGGTACGGGCCGAGGGCGGCGACCCGCGGGTGCTGCTGCTGTCGGTCGCCGACGACCCCACCGCGACCGTGCCGCCGCCCGAACTGCTGCTGGAGGCCTGCGAGGCCGCCGCCACCGCCGACCTGTTCGTCGTCAGCGACGAGAGCTGGCGCGACACCGTGCACCGGCCGCACGACACGCTCGTCCTGAGTCCCGCCGAAATGATCCCCGACCGGGCCGCCGTACTCCTCGACCTGTCCGGGGCACTGCTGCCCGCCGGATGGCCCGCGGCCGTGGTCCGCTTCCCCGACACCCCGCACGGCGCGTGGCTGCGGGCCGGCACGCTCGACATCCTCGCCGCCACCGGCTCCCTCGTCGCCGGGCCGGTGGCGGGAGCCGCCGTGCACGTCCTCGACGAGCCCGGCACCGTCGCCGAACGGGTCCGGGCGGCCGCCGCCCTGCACGGCGCGGTCGCCTCCGCCGTGCACACCCGGCTGCTGGCCGCCGGCGCGCTCGCCCGGCCCCCGCAGGCCGGGCGCCACGTGTACGCGGACCTCACCCCGCTGCGGCCGGGGCTGGCCCGCGAAGGCGTCCGCGACGCGATGGAGCTGGAGGACTGGCTCGGCACCCGGCTCGGCACCCCCGCCCCCGGCGGGCAGCGGTTCGCCGACGAACTGGGCGCGCTGCGGGTCCGGCTGTCCACCGGCCCGCTGCTCGGCGCCACCGCGGAGGAGCGGCTCGCCGCGCTCACCGCCCGCGACCCCCTCGAACTCCCCCACCTGCGGGACTCCCTGGACCTGCTCGGCTCGGTCCTCGCCGGGCTGACCCCCTGACCGCACCACGCGCCGCCCGGCACCACGCGCCGACCGGCACCACCCGGTGAACGGAGACCCCGATGAGGGACCCCCACCCGCCCTGCGACAACGCCACCCCCGATCCCCTGCCGCCGTCCGACACCCCGGCCGGGGGGCCCGGAGCCCCGGCCCCGGCGGGCCGGGGTGCGCCAGGCAGCGGGGGCGGCGGGCCGGCCGAGCCGGCGCCCGCGGAGGCGCCGGGCCGGGGGGCGACACCCGGCCGGCCGCGCTCCGGGCCCGGCGGCGCGAGCGCGTACGGGGAGCCCGACCCGGAGGCCCGGGCAGGCGCGGTGCGGCCCGCGCCCGGCACAGCCCGGCGTTCCGCCGCCGACGGGGCGCCCGGGTTCGGGGCGGCCGGGGCGGCCGGGGCGGCAGCGGGCGAACCGGCCGGGGACGGGCCGGGGGCGGCCGCGGCGGCGCGGGCTGCGGGTCCGGGGGTTGCTGCTGCGGCGGCCCGGGCCGTCGGGCCGGGCAGGGCGCGGGCTGCGGTGCAGGCTGCGGCGGCCGCGGGCCCGGCGCGGCACGCGGGCTCCGCGGCGGTGGCACCCCCGTCGGCCGGGGCGCGGGCTGCGGGCGCCGCCCCCGTGGAGGTCGGGGGGCCGCGGCGGCTCGGGGAGCACCGGAGTTGGCCGCGGTCGTTCGCCGACCGGCTGACCACGCCGCTGCCCGGGCTGCGGGCCTACGCCAAGCTGGCCCGCGGAGGGGCCTTCCGGCCCGGGCCCGACGGGCTGCGCGGGATCCCCGACCTGCCGTACGAGCCCGCCCCGCTGCCGGACGTGGCCCCCGGCACGGCCTGCGTCACCTGGGCCGGCCACGCCAGCTGGGTCGTGCGCACCGGCGGGCTGACCGTGCTGACCGACCCCGTCTGGTCGCGCCGGATCATCGCCACCCCCGCCCGCATGACCCCCGTCGGGGTCCGCTGGGAGGAACTCCCGCCCGTGGACGCGGTGGTGATCAGCCACAACCACTACGACCACCTCGACGCCCCGACCCTGCGCCGGCTGCCCCGCCACACCCCGCTGTTCGTGCCGGCCGGCCTCGCCCGCTGGTGCCGGCGCCGCGGCTTCACCCGCGTGACCGAGCTCGACTGGTGGGAGTCAGCCGAACTGGGCGGCGTACGCTTCGACTTCGTCCCGGCACACCACTGGTCCAAACGGACGCTGATCGACACCTGCCGCAGCCTGTGGGGCGGCTGGATCCTCACCGACACGCAGTCCGCCGAGCCCCGGAAGACCTACTTCGCCGGGGACACCGGCTACGGCCACTGGTTCGCCGAGATCGGCCGCCGCCATCCCGGGATCGACCTCGCCCTGCTGCCGATCGGCGCGTACGAGCCCCGCTGGTGGCTCGGCGACGTCCACACCGACCCCGAGGAGGCGGTGCAGGCCTGCCTCGACGTCGGGGCCCGCCGCATGGCACCCATGCACTGGGCCACCTTCGTGCTGTCCGCCGAGCCCGTGACCGAGCCGCTCCACCGGGTCCGCGCCGCCTGGGCCCGCGCCGGCCTCGCCCGCGAGGACCTGTGGGACCTGCCCATCGGCGCCTCCCGCTCCTGGTGACCCCGGGCGCAGCGGCCCGCACCCTCAGCCCGCCGTGCGCCGCCGATTCCGCCGCCCGTTCCGCCGCAGTCCCGGCCGCAGCCGCCGCCACGCCGCCGGCCCGCCGCTGATCAGCAGCGCGACGGCGACCGCCGCCGCCACGCCCTGCCAGGCTTCCGAGAACAGCGACCCGCCCAGGATCCCGATCAGCCCGTACGTCGCCGCCCAGGCCAGACACGCCGGGGCATCGCCCCGCGCGAAGCGCCGCAGCGGCATCTGCGCCAGCAGGCAGGCCAGCATCACCGGGACCCGGCCCGCCGGAACCAGCCGCGACAGCACCAGCACCAGCACCCCGTGCTCGTCCAGCCGCGCCCGGGCCTGCGCCAGCCGCTCCGGCGCGGCCCGCGCCCGCAGCCGCTCAAGGCGCCGCGACCCGCCGGGCGAGCGCACCCCCCGCTGCCCCAGCCAGTACAGCGCGAGATCCCCGGCGAACGCCGCCAGCGCAGCCACCGCGCACACCAGCACCACCCCCAACGGCAGGGGCAGCGACCGCTGGTGGAACGCCACCACCGCCGCCGAGCTCACCAGCGCCCCCGTCGGAATCACCGGCACCAGCGCCCCCAGCGCCACCAGCACGAACAGCGCCGGGTACCCGACCGCCTGCTGCGTCGTCTCCGGCGGCACCTGCCCCACCGCCACGCCCACGCCCACGCCCGGCCCCGGCCACCGCATCACGGCAGCCTCACCCGCTCCCCGTGCCCCGGCACCCGCACCGCCACCTTCGGTGCCAGCCGCCCCGCCAGCCGGGCGAACTCCCCGCCCGGCGCATGGAATTCGTGCGGCCGCACCGCATCCAGCCCGACGGGCCAGTACGTCCCGTAGTGCACCGGCACCGCCGCGGCGGGCGCCAGCGCCGCCAGGGCCTGCGCCGCCCGGCCCGCGTCCAGGTGACCCGGCCCCAGGTACGGCCCCCAGCCGCCCACCGGCAGCAGCGCCACGTCCACCGGCCCCACCTCCTCGGCCATCGCAGCGAACAGCCCGGTGTCCCCGGCGAAGTACGTCCGCCCCGCGCCCTGCACCACGTACCCCAGCGCCGGCGCCAGATGCGGCCCGAACGGCAGCCGCCGCCCGTCGTGCCGCGCGCTGACCGCCCGTACGCCCACCCCGTCCCGTACGGCGACCTCCTCACCCGGGACCACCTCCGTCACCGCCAGCGACCGCAGCCGGGCCAGACGCGCCAGTCCCGGCACCGCCCGGCGCGCCCCGCGCGGCACGACCAGCCGAGTCCCCGGCGCGAGCCGGGCCAGCGACGGCAGGTGCAGGTGGTCGGCGTGCAGGTGCGACACCAACACCACGTCGGCCACGGCCGCCTCGGCCGGCGGCAGCGCCCCGCGCCTGCGCCGCAGATGCGCCAGCCGCGCGGCGAACAGCGGATCCGTCAGCACCCGCACCCCGGAGTCCACGACCGTGCACGTGGCATGCCCCCACCAGGTGATCTCCACCGGCCCGGCCTCCCCGTCCTCGCGCGCCCCCGCACCGTCCGAGCCTAGAGGCTGCCCCGCCCCTGCGCCCCCGCAACCGAAACCGGCCGCCCCCTCCTCGCGGGCGGCGGATCGGAGTAGGGTCGGGCGGCATGGATGAGCTGCGCGTGGCCGCGATCGCCAGCCTGGCCCCGCTCGAGGATCTCGACACCGACCCGTTCGCCGTGGACACCCGGAGCCAGCACGCCATGTGCGCCCGCTGGGCCGCCGACCAGGGCTACGTCGTCACCAAGGAACTGCTCGTCTACGGGCTGCGCGCCGACCACTGCGGGCTGTGGTGCGACGTGGACGCCGGGCAGGTCGACCTGTTCGTCGCCCCCAACCACCGCGTACTGGCCCGCGCCCTGCGCTCCGTCGAGGAGTTCACCGCCGAGTGCCGGCGGCGCGGGGTGCGACTGGAGACCGCCGGGCTCGACGAGCCGCTGTACACCTCCGCGATGAAGGCCGAGGTCCACCGCCGGCTGTCCATGCCGACCGCGGGGTACGACGGCACCTAGCGCGCCGCGCCGACTGCATCGGCCGGGTCCCCGCCGGGGCGGGCATGCCTCTGCCCGGCACGTGTTCCGTGCGCTTCGCGCCCGTGCGCTCAAACGCCGCGCGGGCTGGATTCGGCGGTGTCCCGCCCGGGGTTGCGCCTGCGGTGCGCGGCACATGTTCCGTGCGCTTCGCGCCCGGTGCGCTCAAACGCCGCGCGGGCTGGATTGGCCCGGTTTGCGTTCAAGCGCCGGGCGGGGGTTGGATTCGGTGGGGTCCTGCCCGGGGGGTTGCGCCTGCCGCGTGCGGCACGTGTTCCGTGCGCTTCGCGCCCGGTGCGCTCAAGCGCCGCGCGGGCTGGGTTGGCCGGGGTTGCGTTCAAGCGCCACGCGGGCTGGGTTGGCCGGGGTGCGTGCGTCCGTGCGCCGTTGGCGTGAGGCGCCGTCTTCGGGTCTGCTGTGCGACGCTGGAGACTTCGGGTCCGGGCCGGGGGAGACGCGAGGCGGGTGCGGCGTGCGGCGAGGACGGTGGCGGAGCGCGGGCGGTGCCCTGATGCGGGTCGGCGTCGTCTGGGCGGTGTCCACCCTGACGATGCTGGCGCTGGCCGGCGTCCTGCCCGACTTCCGGCTCCAGTCCGAGGACGGCGACAGCGTCACCCAGGTCGGCCTGACGGCGGCCTGGGGCGCCGGCGCGTTCGGCCTGCTGAGCGCGCTGGTGTGGCCGCTGCTCGTCCGGGCCCTGCTCCTCGTGCCCGCCCTGGTGCTGGGCCTGCTCGTCTTCTTCCTCAACGGCTCCCTGCTGCTGATGGCGCTCAGCCTGATCCCCGCCGACCGCGCCGAAGCGGCCCCCGAGACCGCGGTGGTGGTGGCCGCGGCGATGTCCGCCGTCGCCTCCGCCACCTCCACCGCGCTCGCCGTCCGCGACGACGGGGCGTACCGCCGCCGCCTCTACCGGCTCGCCGACCGGCGCCGCCGCCGGCGCGGCCCCGGCGCCCCCGGCTCCGCCGAGCCCCCGCCCGGGCTGCTCTTCCTCCAGCTCGACGGCGTCGGCCACGAGGTGCTGCGCGACGCCGCCGGCCGCGGTCTGATGCCCACGGTGGCCGGCTGGCTGGAGCACAGCCACCGCATCGCGCCCTGGCGCACCGACTGGTCCAGCCAGACCGGCGCCAGCCAGCTCGGCATCCTGCACGGCTCCACCTTCGACGTGCCCGCCTTCCGCTGGTACGAGAAGGACACCGGCGAGGTGGTGGTCTGCAACCGGCCCACCAGCGCCGCCGAACTCCAGCGGCGCGCCGTCGCGCGGACCGGCGACGGCGGGCTGCTCACCCTAGACGGGGCCAGCCGCGGCAACCTGTTCAGCGGCGGCGCCGACCAACTGGCCCTGGTGCTCTCGGTCTCGGCCCGGCGCGGCCGGGCGAACCGCTCCCGGGCCGGCTACTTCGCGTACTTCTCCGACCCTGCGAACGCCGTCCGTACCGCGCTCTCGTTCACCGCCGAGGTGGGCCGCGAGATCGGCCAGGCGGTACGGGCCCGGCTGCGCGGTGCGGGGCCGCGCGTCTCCCGCGGCGGCCTGTACCCGCTGATCCGGGCCTTCGCCACGGTCGTCGAGCGGGACGTCGTCGTCGCGGCGGTGATCGGCGACCTGCTCGCGGGACGCGCCGCGATCTACGCCGACTTGGTCGCGTACGACGAGGTCGCCCACCACTCCGGCCCGCGCGGCCGGGACACCGACCAGGTGCTGGCCCGGCTCGACCGGAGCCTCGCGCTGATCTCCCGCGTCGCCGAACACGCGCCGCGCGCCTACCGCATCGTGCTGCTGTCGGACCACGGGCAGAGCCCGGGGGAGACCTTCCTCGGCCGGTACGGGCTGACGCTGAAGGACCTGGTCCGTGCGGGCTGCGGGCTGCCGGTCTCCCGCCGGGCCGGCCGCACCCGCAGCGGGGCCGAGGCGCGCGCGGCGGTGCTCGCGGCGCTGCACCGGCCGGTGGAGGCGGGCGAGGAGGCGCACCCGCGGCCCGGCCCGGACCCGGTGGTGCTCGCGTCGGGCAACCTCGCGGTGATCTCCTTCCCGGACCTGCCCGGCCGGGCCACCCGGGCGCGCATCGAGCGTGCGCACCCGGCGCTGCTGCCGACGCTGGCCGACCATCCGGGCGTCGGCTTCCTGCTGGTGGACGGGGAGGTGCTGGGCCCGGGCGGGGCGACGGCCCGGCTGTCCGAACCCGGGGCGGCCGAGGCGCTGCTGGCCCCCTTCGGGCCGGGCGCGGCCGAGGCGGTCCGGCGCACCGACTCCTTCCCACACGTTCCCGACGTCATGGTGAACTCGGCGTACGACCCGCGGACCGGCGAGGTGCACGCCTTCGAGGAGCAGATCGGCTCGCACGGCGGCCTGGGCGGGGAGCAGGGGCACCCGTTCCTGATGTGGCCCACGGCCTTGTCGGAGCCCGACCCGCACCTGGTGGGCGCGGAGGCGGTGCACCACGTACTGCGGCGCTGGCTGCGCGAGGCGGACGGGCCGCAGGTGCCGCTGGGGACGGCGGGCGCGCGGGGGACGAAGGGGGCAGACGGTGCCGAGCGTGTCGGAGGGGACATCCGGGACACTGGTGAAGGATCAACGGTCACAGCCCCCGCCAGGCGGAACCTTTCCTTCCGCAGGGGTCCCCGTGCAGGATGAAACCCGCTGATTTGGCGGCGCCCGCACCGTACCGGAGCATGTGTCGACCTGTCCGGCATGTGAAACACCCGAGGCGCGACCCCCTTGAGCACCACCCCTGCCCTGGCCCCGGCCCACCAGGCCCCCGCCGCCCCCGAAGGCCCCGCCGCCTGCGAAGGCACCTCCACCCCCGAAGGCACCTCCACGCCCGAGGGCGCCGCCCCCGAAGGCTCCGGCCCGCACGCCCGCCGCTTCGGCCTGCCCATCGCGACCTGCCTGGTCATGGGCAACATCATCGGTGGCGGGATCTTCCTGCTGCCCGCCTCCGTCGCACCGTTCGGCACGATCAGCCTGGTCGCCTTCGGCGTGCTCACCCTCGGCGCGATAGCCCTCGCCCTGGTCTTCGGCCGGCTCGCCGAGCGCCTCCCGCAGACCGGCGGCCCCTACGTCTACGCCCGGGCAGCCTTCGGCGACTTCGCCGGCTTCCTCGCCGCCTGGACCTACTGGATCACCTCCTGGGTGTCGAACGCCGCCCTCGCCGTCGCGGCCGTCGGCTACCTCACGGTCCTCTTCCCGGCCGTCGGCGACCACCGGTGGTCCATGTGCCTGGCCGCCCTCACCGTGCAGTGGCTCCCGGCGCTCGCCAACCTGGCCGGCACCCGCTGGGTGGGCGCCGTCCAACTGGTCGCCACCGTCCTGAAGTTCGCCCCGCTGGCGCTCGTCGCCGTCGGCGGCCTGTTCTTCTTCGACCCGGCCAACCTCGGCCCGTTCCAGGCCACCGGCCAGAGTCCCGCCGGCGCCCTGTCCGCCTCCGCCGCGATGCTGCTGTTCAGCTACCTCGGCGTGGAGTCGGCCGCGGTCAGCGCCGGCGAGGTCCGCGATCCCGCCCGCAACGTCGGCCGGGCCACCGTCCTCGGCACCCTCGGCGCCGCCGCCGTCTACCTGCTGGGAACCCTCTCCGTCTTCGGCCTCGTCGCCCACGACAAGCTGGTCGCCTCCCAGGCCCCCTTCACCGACGCCGTCAACGCCATGTTCGGCGGCACCTGGGGCGGCACCGTGGTCGCCTGCGCGGCCGTCGTCTCGATGCTCGGTGCCCTCAACGGCTGGACCCTGCTCAGCGCGCAGACCCCGTACGCCGCCGCCAAGGACGGGCTCTTCCCGCGGCCCTTCGAGACAAAGCGGCGCGGCGTCCCCGTCACCGGTGTCGTCGTCACGGTCCTGCTGGCCTCCGCCCTGACCGTCTACAACTACACCGCCGGCTCCCAGGGCGTCTTCGAGAGCCTCGTCCTGATCACCACCTTCACGGCGACCGTCCCCTACCTGCTGTCCACCGCCGCCCAGATCTACCTGCTGCTCTCGGGCCCCTCCGAGCAGGTCCACCGCGGCCGGCTCGTCCGCGACGCCGTCCTCGCCGTCCTGGCCTTCGGCTTTTCGATGTGGCTGGTCGCCGGCTCCGGCTACGCGGCCGTCTACCAGGGCGTCCTGTTCCTCTTCGCGGGCGTCCCCGTGTACGCCGTGATGGCCGCCCGCAAGGCCCGCACCACCGCCTGACCTGCGGAGTAGCGTGGAGGGAGGGGGCGAGGACCACCAGGGGCGCCATCAGGGGATCCACCAGGGATCCGCCAGGGCGGTCCACCAGGGGGGTCCACAGGGGGCCAGTAAGGGGTCGCCATGTCCGCGATCAGAGAAAGCATCGAGATCTCCCGCCCTCCCGAGGACGTCTACGCCTACGTGACGGACCCCGGGCACCTGCCCGAGTGGCAGGACAGCGCCCTCTCCGCCCACGCGCTGGACGGCGCACCGCCGCACGTGGGCCAGCGGGTCGAGGTCACCCGCACGATGGGCAAGCGCTCCTTCCCCATGACCATGGAGGTCAAGGAGCTCGACCCCCCGCGCAGTTGGCACCTGAAGGGCGTCGACGGCCCGGTCCGCGGCGACGTCCACGGCACGATCGAACCGCTCGCGGGCGGCACCCGCTCGCGCCTGACCCTCGACCTCGACTTCGAGGGCCACGGCATCGGCAAGGTCATCGCCCCCCTCGTCGTCAAGCCGTACGCCCGCAAGCAGATGCCCCGCAACGAGGAGAAGCTGAAGAACCTGCTGGAGCACTGAGCCGGAGCACTGAGCCGGAGCACCGACCTGCCGGCACCGCACGAAATCCAGGTGCCCTGGGATGCGTGGACCGCCCAGACTGGGCGCTCCACGCACCCGACCCACCGAGGAACCCCTTCGTGCAGCCCGCCGTCACCGTCACCCCCGCCCAGGTCCCCGAACTGCTGCTCGGCCTCGCCACCGTGCGGCCGGTCTTCCTGTGGGGGGCTCCGGGCATCGGCAAATCCTCGCTGGTGCGCAGCTTCGCCGAATCCCTCGGCCTGGAATGCGTCAGCCTCCTCGGCACCCAGCTCGCCCCCGAGGACCTCATCGGCGTGCCGCAGATCCGCGACGGCCGGTCGGTGTTCTGCCCGCCCGAGGCCATCGCCCGCGACGAGCCGTACTGCCTCTTCCTCGACGAGCTCAACGCCGCGACCCCGGACGTCCAGAAGGCGTTCTACTCGCTCATCCTCGACCGCCGCATCGGCAGTTACGAGCTGCCCGCCGGCTCCATCGTGATCGGCGCGGGCAACCGGGCCACCGACAACGCCCTCGCCCGGCCCGTCGCCTCCGCGCTGGTCAACCGCCTCACCCACGTCCACCTGCGGGCCTCCGCGCAGGACTGGCTGGCCTGGGCCGCGCAGAACGGCATCCACCCCTGGATCACCGACCACCTCACCGACCGGCCCGACCACCTGTGGTCCCAGCCGCCCAAGACCGAGGAGCCGTTCTCCACCCCGCGCTCCTGGCACATGCTCTCGGACGCGCTGCACTCCTTCGGCCCCGCCCTGGACGAGGAGACGCTCAAGGTGCTCGCCCACGGGACCCTCACGCCCGCCCACGCCGTCGCCTTCTGCGGCTACGCCAAGATCGTCCGGCACAGCTTCGGCATCGAGGCGATCATGAAGGGCGACGCGTCCTGGCCCACCCGCCCCGCCGACCGCGACCTGCTCTACTACCTCGCCGACGCCTTCCGCGGCCGCCTGGTCAAGGAGCTGCCCGCCCGCAAGGAGCACGTCTCGCCCTCCGTCCGGGAGACCGCCTACCGCGCCAAGGCCCTGCTCGTCCAGCTCGCCGAGATCTCCGTCGAGGTCGCCCAGACCGTCATCGCCGACGACGCCGACGGACTGCCCGTCCTGCCCGCCTGGTTCCTCGTCGAGGCCGCCCGCGACATGCCCCGCCTGGTCGAGGCCCGCCGGTGAGCGGCGCCCGCTCCCGCACGCGCTCCCGCGCCCGCTCCCGTACGGCCGACCGCCCCGACCCGGCCGCCCAGGCCTTCGCCGAGGGCCTCGCCCTGGTCCGGCGCAACCCCGCCCTCGCCGCGCTCGACGCGGACGTCTGCCGCGAGCCCAAGTGCACCGCCGCCCCCGCCCGGGGCCTGGCCAGGGTCACCTCCAACGGCACCGTCCACGCCCACCCCACCCGGCAGGCCGAACCCGCCGAATGGGCCTGGTCCCTCGCCCACTGCCTGCTCCACCTCGGCTTCGGGCACGTCCCCGCCGCAGCGGACGACGACCGCCCCCAGCCCGACCGCTTCGACCTCGCCGCCCGCTGCGCCGTCGTCAACCGCTTCCTGCTGACCTTCCCCGTCGGCCGGGCCCCCGACGGGCTCCCCGACCACTATCCGGGCGGCGACGAGGAACTCCTGGCCGCCCGCTGGCGCCGCGACGGCATCCCGCCCGACTACGAGCGCTGCGGCACCGCCGGCGAGGACCCCGACCAGCTCCTGGTCCCCTGGCGGTCCTGGAACCGAGCCGCCGCACCCGACTGGGAGACCTCCTTCGCCCACGCCCTGACCGGGGCCGTCTCCGCCGCCATGGACAGGGCCGGCGGCCGGGGCGACGCCCCGCTCAGGCCCTGGGACCGCGCCCTGAACTGGTTCATATCGGCCTACCCGCTGCTCGGCGGCCTCGCCTCCGGCCTGCAGATCGTCGCCGACGCCGAGCTCGCCCGGGACCGGGGCATCTCCGTCGCCGCCGTCAGCGCCCGCGCCGGGGAGGTCTACATCAACCCGCTGCGCACCTTCACCGACGGCGAGTGGCGCTTCGTCCTCGCCCACGAGATGCTCCACGCCGCCCTGCGCCACGGCGAGCGCCGCGGCGCCCGCGACCCGTACCTGCACAACGTGGCCGCCGACTACGTGGTCAACGGCTGGCTCGTGGAGATGGGCGTCGGCGAGATGCCCGACGGGCTGCTGCACGACCCCGCGCTCGCCGGGCTGTCCGTCGAGGAGGTCTACGACCGCATCACCGCCGACATGCGCCGCATGCGCAGGCTCGCCACCCTGTGCGGCAAGGGCCGCCCGGACATCCTGGGGGAGCCGCTGCCCCACGCCGGCGTCCGCCCGTACACGGACCTGGACGACTTCTACCGCCGCGCCCTGGTCCAGGGCTTCGACCTGCACGAGAGCGGCGGCCGCGGGCTGCTGCCCGCCGGGCTGGTCCAGGAGATCCGGGCGCTGGCCCATCCGCCGCTGCCGTGGGACGCCCGCCTCGCCCGCTGGTTCGACGAGCACGTGCCCCGGCCCGTCGCGTTGCGGTCCTACGCCCGCCCGGCACGCCGCCAGGCCTCCACCCCGGACATCCCCCGCGCGGGCCGGTACCACCCGCCCGAGGAGGTCGCCCGCTGCACCTTCGGAGTGGTCCTCGACACCTCGGGTTCGATGGACGCCGCCCTGCTCGGCAAGGCGCTGGGCGCCATCGCCTCGTACGCCGAAGCCCGCGACGTACCGGCCGCCCGCGTCGTCTTCTGCGACGCGGCGCCGTACGACGCGGGCTATCTGCCCCCGGCCGAGATCGCGGGCCGGGTCCGGGTCCGGGGACGGGGCGGTACCGAGCTCCAGCCCGGCGTCGACCTGCTCCAGCGGGCGGAGGACTTCCCGCCCGGGGCCCCGGTCCTGGTGATCACGGACGGGTGGTGCGACACCCTGCGGATCCGGCGCGAACACGCCTTCCTGGTTCCGCAGGGTGCCTCCCTGCCGTTCACCCCCAAGGGGCCGGTCTTCCGACTGGCCTGACGGGGGCCGGACCGCCGATCAGTCCAGGTAGTCGCGCAGCACCTGGGAACGCGACGGGTGGCGCAGCTTCGACATGGTCTTCGACTCGATCTGGCGGATGCGCTCACGGGTGACCCCGTACACGCGGCCGATCTCGTCGAGGGTCTTCGGCTGGCCGTCGTTCAGGCCGTAGCGCATGGACACCACACCCGCCTCACGCTCGGAGAGCGTGCCCAGGATCGACTGCAGCTGCTCCTGGAGGAAGGTGAAGGAGACCGCGTCGGCCGGGACGACCGCCTCGGAGTCCTCGATGAGGTCACCGAACTCGCTGTCGCCCTCCTCACCCAGCGGGGTGTGCAGGGAGATCGGCTCGCGGCCGTACTTCTGGACCTCGATGACCTTCTCGGGGGTCATGTCGAGCTCCTTGCCCAGCTCCTCCGGCGTGGGCTCGCGGCCGAGGTCCTGCAGCATCTGGCGCTGCACACGGGCGAGCTTGTTGATGATCTCGACCATGTGGACGGGGATGCGGATGGTGCGCGACTGGTCGGCCATGGCACGCGTGATCGCCTGCCGGATCCACCAGGTCGCGTACGTGGAGAACTTGAAGCCCTTGGTGTAGTCGAACTTCTCCACGGCGCGGATCAGGCCGACGTTGCCCTCCTGGATCAGGTCCAGGAAGAGCATGCCGCGGCCCGTGTAGCGCTTGGCCAGGGAGACCACGAGGCGGAGGTTGGCCTCCAGCAGGTGGTTCTTGGCCCGGCGGCCGTCCTCGACCAGGATCTCCAGCTCGCGCTTGTAGGAGGGCTTGTGGTCGTCCTCCTCCTCGAGCTTGTACTCGGAGAACAGGCCGGCCTCGATCCGCTTGGCGAGCTCGACCTCCTGCTCGGCGTTGAGCAGCGGCACCTTTCCGATCAGCTTCAGGTAGTCCTTGACCGGGTCGGCGGTGGCACCGGCCACCATGACCGTCTGCGCCGGGGCGTCGTCCTCGTCCTCGTCGGACAGCACGAAGCCCTGGCCGCTCGCGGGCGCCTCTTCCTCGACCTCGTCGACGAGCTCCTCGGTCTGCCAGTCCTCGCCCTCGAGGGACGGGTTCTCGGCGTCGTCGGCGTCCTTCGCGGTGGTCTTCTTCGCCGCGGCGGTCTTCTTGACGGCCGTCTTCTTCGCGGCGGCCTTCTTGACCGTCCGCTTCTTCGGCTCGGCGGCCTCGGCCGCGGGGGCCTCGGGCGCGGCGGCCGACGGTGCGGATATCGCCGCAGCGGAGGCCGCGGCAGCGGTGGTCGTCGTGGTGGCCGCGGCGGCAGCCGCGGCAGCGGTCGCCGCCCGGCTGCGCGCGCCGATCGGGCGCGGCGCGGCGGCGGCCTTCTTCGTCACGGTGCGGGCCGGGGCGGCGGCAGCCTTGCGCGGCTTCTTGGCGGCAGCCTTCGTGGCGGGGGCCGCGCTGACGTGGAGGGCGACACCCTCCTCGTCCAGGACCTGGTTCAGACTGCGCAGGACCCGCTTCCACTGGTCCACCGGGATGCGGCCGGCCTCGAAGGCCTGACGCACGTCATCACCGTTGATGTGACCCTGCTCGCGGCCGCGCTCGACGAGCGCGACGAGGGCCTCCGATTCGGCGATCTCCGGAGGGAACGTACGGGACGGGCTGAGCGACACAAGGAGCCTCTCGTTGCGAACAGATAGGGAGTGGGCGGGACATCATCGCGCGGACTCGGGAAACAGACCCGAGGGGGGTCTGTATTCCGGGCCGCGCGAGGACACCTGTCGGTTCATCGCATGCCCGAGTCGATTCGTTACGCGCTGAATTGAGTGACCTGCGCCACGCTGTGGCCGCGCAACCGATCGGCCCCAGATCCGTCCGCGCTCGCGGCCCGTCCCCCCGCCCGTCCCCGGCTCGTCCCCGGCGCCGTGCCGGCCCGCTCCGCGGCCTCAGGCCGGCTTGCGGGCCTCGATCAGGAAACGGGCGGTGTGCGCCACGAACGGGCCGTCCCGCTCGATCCGTTCGTGGAGCTCGGCCAGCCGGTCCCGGTACTGCTTGACCGTGAAGCCGGGCACCATCCAGATCACCTTCCGCAGGAAGTAGATCACGGCCCCGATGTCGTGGAACTCCGTGCGCAGCCGCTTGGAGCGCAGGTCCACCACCTCCAGGCCCGCCGCCGCGGCCTCGGCCGCCGCGTCGTCGGGGTGCCGGCTGCGCCGGACCTCCTCCGGCTGCGGGCCCAGGAAGTACTCGACGAGCTCGAAGACGCTCGCCGGCCCGACCGCCTGCGAGAAGTACGTACCGCCCGGCCGCAGCACCCGCGCGATCTCCTGCCACCGGATCGTCACCGGATGCCGGCTGCAGACCAGCTCGAAGGCCTCGTCGCCGAACGGCAGCGGCGGCTCGTCGGAGTCCGCGACCACGACCGCGCCCAGCGGGTGCAGCAGCTTCGTCGCCCGGTCCACGTTCGGCGGCCACGACTCCGTCGCCGCCATCAGCGGCGGCAGCCTCCCCACCCCGGCGAGCACCTCCCCGCCGCCCGTCTGGATGTCCAGGGCCGAGCCCACCCGGGCCAGGCGCTCGCCCAGCAGCTTCTGGTAGCCCCAGGACGGCCGCTGCTCGGTGGCGCGGCCGTCGAGCCAGGAGAAGTCCCAGCCGTCCACCGAGACGGACTCGGCCTCGGCGACGAGATGCTGGAAGGTGCGTGTCATGTCCCATATCGTCCCAGGCGGAACGCCGGTGATCCACTGAATTGCCCCGATCCCGGCCGATGCGGCCCTCCGCGGCGCCCCGCGCGGCCCCTCGTACGCCTGTGCGCGTCGACTACAGTGGGTGCGGGCCGTGACTGGCGTTCGGGTGGATCACCACCGGGGAGCGGCCCGGCGTACGCACCTTCCCGTACGCCGACTGCCGCGCGCCTGGGCGAACCGCGATCCGCAGCGACGTTCAGGAGACCCCGTGACGACTGCCCCCACCGCCACCGCCCAGCTCATGGACGGCACCGCCCTCGCCCGCCGCATCTCGGAGCAGACCGCCGCCCACGCGGCGAAGATCACCGAGCGCACCGGCACCGCGCCCTGCCTGGCCACCGTCCTCGTCGGCGAGGACCCCGCGTCCGTCACCTACGTCCGGATGAAGCAGAACCGCTGCGCCAAGGCCGGGATCACCTCCCGCCACGTGGCCCTGCCCGCCGAGACCACCACCGAGGAGCTCGTCGCCACCATCACGGCCCTCTCCGAGGACCCGGAGATCAGCGGCATCCTGCTCCAGCACCCGGTCCCGCACCACATCGACGAGCGCGCCGCCTTCGAGGCCATCGCCCCGGGCAAGGACGTCGACGGCGTCACCATGCACTCCTTCGCCGCCATGGGCTTCGGCCTGCCCGGCTTCGTCTCCTGCACCCCCGGCGGCATCATGCGCCTGCTCGCCGAGTACGACGTGGACCTCACCGGCAAGCACGCCGTGGTCGTCGGCCGCAGCGCCATCCTGGGCAAGCCCGCCGGCATGCTGCTGCTGGAGCAGAACGCCACCGTCACCTACTGCCACTCCCGCACCCGGGACCTGTCCTCGATCGTCCGCCAGGCCGACGTCCTGGTCGCCGCGGTCGGCAAGGCCGAGTTCATCCGCGGCGAGGACATCAAGCCCGGCGCCGTCGTCCTGGACGCCGGCTACAACGAGGGCAACGTCGGCGACGTCCACTTCGAGTCCGCCGCCGCCCGCGCCTCGCTGATCACGCCGGTCCCCGGCGGCGTCGGCCCGATGACCATCGCCGTGCTGCTGGAGCAGACCGTCCAGGCCGCCGCCGCGCAGGTCGGGCTGTCCCTCGCGGAGCTCTGACCCGCCGCCTCCACCGCACACCGCCGGAACGCCCCGGGCCCGTCCAGGCCCGGGGCGTTCTGCCGTGCCCCCGCCCGCGCCCCGCCCGCGGCCCCGGCGGCCCGGCTACCCGTCGGCCGGTCCGCGGCGTACGGCGGCCACGATGGGCGAGGAGCGGAAGGCGTGCGCCAGCTCCGCCAGGGGCCGCGAGTCCAGCCGCCAGGGGTCGGGCGGGCCCTGGTCGCGGCGTTCCTCGTGCTCCCCGACGAGCCCCGCCAGCTCGGCGGTCCTGCGCCGCCGCACCGCCACCGCCAGCATGGCCGCGTCCGCCACCAGCGAGGCCTGCGGATCGCGCAGCCCCTCGGCGCGCGCGGCCTCGTACGCGGCGCACCGCACCCCGGGGTCGAACCAGCAGCCGAGCGCCAGGATCCCGTCGTCGATCACCGACTCCCGGTGGATCAGCCGGATCCCGATCGGCGACCACCAGGTCAGCGGTACGGTCATCACGCTCGGCGAGGCGAACCCGCGCAGCACCTTCCACAGCGGGTGCAGCCGGCGGTAGCGGCGGAAGTCCCGCCAGGCCGCCGACCCGCCGACCAGCGGCACGATGAACCCCGAGCCCACCATCAGGGCGGAGGCCGAGGCGAGCGGCGGGGCCGCGTACGTCGACAGGGCGTCCCAGTCCCGCCCGGCCCAGCGGGCGCCGACGGCGGCCCATTTGGCGACGAGGTAGCCGAGGTCCAGCACCCCGCCCAGCACGATCAGCGCCAGCCCGGTGCGCAGCGGACGCAGCGAGGGCGCGACCCGCAGCAGCCACTTCCAGCACAGTACGGTCAGCGCCGAACTGCCCGCGGTGTGCGCCAGCAGGTAGCAGACGATCATCTCGCGGATCCACGGCGTGTTCGCGTAGTACGTGTCGAGGTCCCGCAGCCGCTCGACGGGCGCGTCGCCGATCACGAAGAGGGCGACGATGAGCAGGGTGACGGCGCCGAACACGGCCGCGGTCAGCCGGGTGGCCCGCCGGACGACCGCGGGCGGGCCGCCGCTCCAGTGCAGGACCAGCACGATGCACGAACCGGAGAACGCGGTCAGCACCCCGTACACCAGCGGCGCCGAGAAGTTGGTGATGCCGGTGAGCCGGTTCACCGCGGCGATCGTCGGCGGCGCCGCCAGGAACATCACCAGGCAGCCGACGCACAGCAGCGTGCACACCGCCCGCATCAGCGGCTGGTCCCAGCCGCGGCGCAGGGTCGGCGCCTTGATCAGCAGCACCAGGATCAGCACGGCCCCCGGGACGTACAGGATGAGCCCGTCCGTCATCGCGCCCGGCCGACGGGATCGACGGGATCGACCGGATCGATGGGATCGCCGGGACCGCCGGGGCCGAGGAGCCCCGTCGGCCGGTCCAGCCCGGCGACGGCCCGCTCGGCCGCGGTCAGCGGCGGCGCCTTCAGCGCGCCCCGGTCCGAGGCGCGCAGCACGTGCCACACCACCGCGGGCCGCAGCCAGTACGTGGGCGGACTGCTCATCGTGATCACCTGGAGGAAGGCCGCAGTCAGCGCCTCCCGCGTCGTCGCCCCGGTCATCAGCCGGTTGACGTACGCGTTGAGCAGCCCGGCACCGGCCCGAGGCCGCATCCCCGTAGCCCCCGGGTAGAGGATGTCCTGCGAGGTGGCCAGCTCCCAGGCCGTGGCCACCTGCGGGGCGAGCGCGCGCTGCGCCTCGCGGCCGATGGACGGGTGGCCGGGGCCCTTGGCCCGCAGCAGGTCCCGCACGGCCAGCAGCCCGCGGGCGGCGACGCTCATGCCCTGCCCGTACAGCGGGTTGAAGGTGGCCACGGAGTCCCCGACGGCGAAGAACCCGTCGGGCAGGTCCGCCTTCTCGAAGTAGACCCTGCGGTTGGCGGTGCCCTGGGTGACGGCGACCTCCGTGAGCGGCGTACGCCCCTCCAGGAGCTCGCCGACGATCGGGTCCCGCACCGACTTGGCGAACGGGATGAACCGGTCGGGGTCGCCGGTGGGCTGGCCGCCGCGGGTCCCCGATAACGTGGCCTGCCACTGCCCGTTCTCGATGGGCACGATCGTCGCGGTCCGGCCGGGCACGGCAACCCGCGGGTCGGACTGCACGTTGACGATGGGGAAGCCCATCTCGTGCGCCCCGGGCGGTGCTCGGAAGATCCGGGTCGCGTACACCAGCCCGGAGTCGACCTCGGCCTGCCGGATCCCGCCCACGCCGAGCTGCTGCAACCAGGTCCGGGCCCGCGAGCCGCGCCCGCTCGCGTCCACCACGAGGTCCGCGGTGATCAGCCGCCCCTGCTCGCCCGGGGTGTCGACGCGGACGCCGGTGACACGGGCCGCCGAGCCCTCCAGGGCCCTGACCCGGCTCTGCTGGAGCGTGGAGACGCCGCTCAGGCCCGTCACGCGGGCCCGCACCACGGAGTCGAGGAGGTCGCGGCTGCAGGAGATGTTGAACTGCTTCTCCCCGCAGCGCGGGATCCAGCCCTGCGCCGTCTTGGTGACCAGATCGTCGGGCAGGCTGCGGCGGAGCGCGCCCGCCGCCGTCCACTGCGCGGTGATGCCCGGCAGGATCCGCTCGATGGCGCGGGTCCCGCCCGACCACATGACGTGGACGTGCCGGGCCTGCGGGAGCCCGCGGCGCGGCGCCGGGCCGACGGGCAGCGTGTCGGCGTCGATGATCGTGACCGTGGCGTGCTCGGCGAGCACGGCCGCCGCCAACAGGCCGGCCATGCTGCCGCCGATGACGACGGCGTGGCGGGTCGGGGTGGACCGGTTCATCGTGTGCGGTGCTCTCTGTCGGGGCCGCGCAACAGCAGCGGCGCGTCAGGCCGTGGCGCTGGGGTGCGCGCGGGCAGGGGAAAAGAGCCCGCGGCAGCGGAAGGGCGGCGCCGCAGGTTCGGTTCCGCGCTCAACGGCCCCATCCGAGCGAGGACTTGATGCGCTCGATCGGCTCGGGGAACTGCTCCTCGCGCGGCGGCTGCAGGAAGGTCTTCAGGATCTTGCCCAGGTGCAGGCCGAAGGTCTCTGCCCGGATCTCCGCCGGGTCCTCCCGGTCGGCGCGCGCCGCGGCCTGCCGCACCACGCTGCCCAGCCCGCTGTCCGAGTGCAGCAGCTCCGCCAGGTCGCCGCCCGGTCCCGCCAGCCGGGCGGCCACCGCCATGCCCGGCCCGTGGCTGTCGCAGGTGCCCTCTTCCAGGTGCCACAGCTCGTGGCAGGCGATGACGAGTTGGTGCTCGGGCCGGGTGCGCTCCTCGATGACGAGCAGGTCCCGGTCCGCCAGCTCCAGCCACAGCCCGCTCGCGGTGTCCGGCGGGAAGCCGGCGAAGCGGAAGTCCACCGGCCGGCCGCCGCGGCGGCGCCCGTACGCGGCGCACAGGCTCCCCACGATCCCCGGGGCGTCGCCCGGCGCCGCCTGGCGCACCTCTGCCAGCAGCTCCCCGCCCAGCTTCCGCATGCTCCGTGTGGTCCTCATGGCGCTCCCCCCTCCGCCGGCGCCCCGACGCGGTCCCACGCCGTCGCGAGGTCGGGTCGGGCGGGGGCTGACACCGTGTGGCTCTCCGTATGTCGACAGGACGTTCGAGGTGTTCGGCTGTGTGCAGCCTAGCCCGCCGCCGGCCGCCGGGGCAGGAGAACCCCGAGCTTTCTCGCGGTGCCGGTCGGGGAAACGGGAGGCGGCGGGGGAGCGGACCACCCCCCGCGGCGGGGGAGCCGGGAAGCCCGCAGCGGGGGAGCCGGGCAGTCGCGCCGGGAGCGGCCGCCGACCGGCATGACGTCGGAGGTAATCGACCCCTGCCGCCCCCCGGCGGCACAGTGGAGGCACCGGGTCGGGGAAGACCCCCGG
This sequence comes from Streptomyces sp. NPDC046876, assembly GCF_040645035.1. NCBI lineage: Bacteria > Bacillati > Actinomycetota > Actinomycetes > Kitasatosporales > Streptomycetaceae > Streptomyces > Streptomyces sp. NPDC046876. The sequence goes on from NZ_JBEYXK010000009.1 coordinate 131,117, forward strand.
AGACTCCCCGAGGGGTCCCCCCTCCCCGACCCGGCCCTCGCCCGCACGAATCCCACCCCTCGATGGAGGCTGATCCGTCATGTCCGCAACCCTGATCGGCAGCGTCGCCCGCACCACCGCCCCGCACAGCGCCCTGCGCCGCTTCCTCGCCCTCGACGCCGTCGTCACCGGCGGCAACGGCCTGGCCTACGCGGCCTTCAGCGGCCCCCTCGGCCGCCTGCTCGGCATCGGCGAGGGCACCCTGCTCGAGCTCGGGATCTTCCTCGCCCTCTACGGAGCGGGCGTCGGCTGGCTGGCCGCGCGCCGCCGCCCGCCGGTCCTCCCGGTCAAGCTCGTCATCGAGGTCAACTACGCCTGGGTGGCGGCCAGCCTGCTCTCGCTGCTGCTCTGGGACGCCCCCACCGCCGCGGGCCTGGCGTGGATCCCGGTGCAGGCCGCCGTCGTGGCCGCCTTCGCCGCGCTCCAGCAGCTGGCGCTGCGCGCCGTCTCAGAGTCCGAGTGACCGCAGGTACTTCACCGTCGCCGGGTCGGCCGGGAGCATCGTCTCGATGGCCAGCTCGGCGACGGTCACGTCCATCGGGGTGTTGAACGTCGCGATGGACGACACGAAGGACAGCAGCTGCCCGTCGTGCTCGATGACGAGCGGCAGCGCGACGTACGGGACCGGCTCGGCGGGTTCGGCATCGCCCGGGCGGTCCGGCACCGGGTAGGCCGCCACCTCCTCGTACAGCGCGCGCAGCTGCGCGGAGCGGGCGAGCGCGATCTGCCGCTCCATCTGCGCCAGCAGGTGGCCGCGCCACTCCTTGAGGTTGTGGATCCGCGGCGCAAGGCCCTCCGGGTGCAGGGTGATCCGCATCGCGTTCAGCGGCGGGGCCAGCAGGTGCTCCGGCAGCCCCTCCATCAGCATCATGATGCCGCGGTTGGCGGCGACGACGTCGTACGTGGCGTCCACCACCAGCGCCGGGTACGGCTCGTAGCCGGTCAGCAGCCGCTCCAGGCCCTCGCGCAGCGTCCCCATCGCCGGGTCGTCCAGCGGGGTCTGCGCGTACTGGGGCGCGTACCCGGCGGCGAGCAGCAGCGCGTTGCGCTCTCGGACGGGGACGTCGAGGCGGTCCGCGAGCCGCAGCACCATCTCCTGGCTGGGCTTGGACCGGCCGTTCTCGATGAAGCTGATGTGGCGCGAGGAGGAGTCCGCCCGGCCCGCGAGCTCCAGTTGGCTGATGCCCCGCCGCTCGCGCCAGGTGCGCAGCAGGGCGCCGACGGATCCGCTCTCCGCGTGTGTCGTAATCGCCATGCGCATGACGCTACCTCAGATGGGTTGCCGCAGGTGGAGCGCGTTTCGCCGGTCGAGACGCCGACAGCGCCGAAGCAGTCGTCCGCGCCGTGGCGCGCACCCTTCCGCCGGGCGCGCGGTGTGGGAACCTTGACCCCACGTCAGGAGTTCGGCCCCGTACGGGAGGAGCATGCCCATGGCAGGCGAGCCGCTTTCGCAGAAGGAGATTGAGGACCGGTTGCGGGAACTGCCCGGGTGGGCCTTCGAGGACGACCGGATCATCCGCACCTACCGGCTGGGCACCCACGTCGCGGCGAGCGCCCTGGTCGCCCACATCGCCGCCGTACAGGACGAGTTGAACCACCACTCCGACCTCACTCTGGGCTACAACACCGTCCGGCTGTCGATGAACACCCACAGCGCCGGTGACGCGGTCACCGAGACCGACTTCGCCCTCGCCGAACGCGTCGAGGCCCTCGCCCCCGCCCACGGCGCGAGCTGAGACCGGCGCCCCGGGCCGGCCCGCCCGGCCGGCCCGGGGGTCGGTCAGACGGGCTCCAGGCGCCACCACTGCGACGGCGAGTCGGCGTCCTCGGCCTGCCGGACCAGCCCCTCCGCGTCCGCCTCCAGCAGCAGGTCGCTGATGCAGGCCACCAGGGAGACCACCCCCGGATCGTCGAGGTGCTCCTCGACGATCCACTCCTGCGCACCGAAGGCGTTGGGCCGCCACACCTGGACCCGGGTGCCGGCCTCCACCGACGCGTTCGCCACGTCCAGCCGCTTGTCGTTGTGCACGCTCACCACGTGCACGATCCCGCCCCCGCTGTGCACCGGCGCGATCCGCCACTGCCGGGCCTCGGCAGGCCCGGGCGGCCCGTCCGGCCCCACCCCCACCCGGGTGCTGCCCTCGACCCGCAGCAGCAGCCCGCTGGCCGCGTTCCGCACCCGGTAGACCCCCTCGGGCACCATCGCACGCACCCCCGCCCTGCTCAGTAGTCGAACGAAGCCGGGTCCGGCCCGATCCGCCGCCCCGCCGGCCCGCTGCCCAGGGCCTCCAGCGCCGCCACGTCGGCCTCGTCCAGCTCGAAGCCGAAGACGTCCAGGTTCTCCCGGATCCGCGACGGCGTCACGGACTTCGGGATCGCCACGTTGCCCAGCTGCAGGTGCCAGCGCAGCACCACCTGCGCGGGGGTGCGCCCGTACCGCTCGGCGATCTCGGCGACCACCGGCAGCGTCAGCAGCCCCTGGCCCTGGCCCAGTGGCGACCACGCCTCGGTGGCGATCCCGAGCCGCGCGTGCAGCGCCCGCAGCTCGCCCTGCGGCAGCAGCGGGTGCAGCTCGATCTGGTTCACGGCCGGAACGAGGGAGCTGTGCCCGGCGAGGCGCTCCAGGTCCTGGTGGCGGAAGTTCGACACGCCGACGGCGCGGGCCCGGCCGCTCTGCGCGAGCTCCTCGAACGCCTCCCAGATGTACAGGAAGTCGTCCCGCATCGGGCGCGGCCAGTGGATCAGGTACAGGTCCACGTGGTCGAGGCCGAGCCGGTCCAGGGACTCCTGGAAGGCACTCAGCACCTCAGGCCGGCGCCAGGTCCGGTCCCGCCCGTTCCACAGCTTGGTGGTGACGAACACCTCCTCGCGCGGCAGCCCCGAGGCGGCGATGGCCCTGCCGGTACCCTCCTCGTTGCCGTACACGGACGCCGTGTCGATGCTGCGGTAGCCGGCCTCCAGGGCGGTGCCGACCGCGCGCTCGGCCTCGTCGTCGGGGATCTGCCAGACGCCGTAGCCGAGGCGGGGCATGGACGTGCCGTTGTTGAGCAGGATGGCGGGGACCTGGTTCACGTGGTGCCGTTCCTCGGGTTCGTCGGTCGCGGTTCGTCGGTCGGAGCGCGTACGCGGGACGGCAACCGGCCGCCCGACCCACGTATTCCCGCCGCGGCGCCCGAGGCCCCGATCGTCCGTCAGGTCGCACCCGGACGGCGCCGGGACCGCGCGGCCGCCACCCCCTCAGCCCCCGTACAGCGCGGCCACCTCCCGCGCGTACGCCTTCTCGATCGCCCGCCGCTTCAGCTTCAGCGACGGCGTCAGCAGCCCCTGCTCCTCCGTGAACTGCTCGGCCAGCACCCGGAACGTACGGATCGACTCCGCCTGCGAGACCAGCGTGTTCGCCGCCACCACCGCCCGGCGCACCTCCGCCGTCAGATCCGGGTCGTGCACCAGCTGCGCCGCCGGCAGCTGCGGCCGGCTGCGCATCGACAGCCAGTGCGCCACCCCCTCCGTGTCCAGCGTGATCAGCGCGGCGACGTACGGCCGGTCGTTGCCCACCAGCACGCACTGCGCGACCAGCGGATGCGACCGCACCCGCTCCTCCAGCGCGGCCGGCGCGACGCTCTTGCCGTTGGAGGTCACCAGGATCTCCTTCTTCCGCCCGGTGATCGTCAGGTAGCCGTCCCCGTCCAGCCGCCCCAGGTCCCCGGTCGCCAGCCAGCCGCCGCGCAGTACCGCCTCCGTGGCCGGCGGGTCGTTGAGGTATCCCGAGAAGACGTGCGCCCCGTGAAGCCACACCTCCCCGTCCTCGGCGATGTGCACCGTGCTGCCCGGGATCGGCCGCCCCACCGTCCCGTACTTGATCGCACCCGGCGGGTTCGCCGTGGCCGCCGCGCACGACTCGGTCAGCCCGTACCCCTCGTACACGGTGATCCCCGCACCGTCGAAGAACAGCCCGAGCCGCCGCGACATCGCCGACCCGCCCGACATCGCGTGCCGCACCCGGCCGCCCATCGCCTCGCGGACCTTCCCGTACACCAGCCTCTCGAACAGCTGGTGCTCCACCCGCAGCGCGGCCGACGGCCCGGGACCCGCCCCGAACGCCTTCTCCTCGCGCGCCTCCGCGTACCGCACGGCCGTCTCCACGGCCCGGTCGAAGGGACCCGTGCGCCCCTCCGCCTCCGCCTTGCGGCGGGCCGCCGCGAACACCTTCTCGAACACGTACGGCACCCCCAGCACGAACGTCGGCCGGAACGCCGCGAGGTCCGGCAGCAGCTCCGCCGCCGCCAGCACCGGCTGGTGCCCCAGCTTCACCCGGGCCCGGACGGCAGCCACCTCCACCATCCGCCCGAAGACGTGCGCGAGCGGCAGGAACAGCAGCGTCGACGGCGCCTCCCCGGGCCCGGCCCGGAACACCGACTCCCAGCGGGCGACCAGCGTGTCCGCCTCGTACATGAAGTTGCCGTGGGTCAGCACGCACCCCTTGGGGCGCCCGGTGGTCCCCGAGGTGTAGATCACGGTCGCGACGGCGTCGGGCGTGACCGCGGCGCGGTGCCGGTGCACGGTCCCCTCGTCCACGGAGCGGCCGTCCGCGACGAGCGCCTCGACCGCCCCGGCGTCCAGTTGCCACAGCCGGCGCAGCCCGGGCAGCCCCTCGACGACCGACCCGACGGTCATCGCCTGGTCCTCGTCCTCCACGACGCAGGCACTGCACCCGGAGTCGCTCAGGATCCAGTGGACCTGCTCCGCGGACGAGGTCGGGTAGACGGGCACGGGCTGCGCGCCGATCGCCCACAGCGCGAAGTCGAACAACGTCCACTCGTAGCGGGTACGGGACATCACGGCGACCCGCTCCCCGAACCGCACCCCCTGCGCCAGCAGCCCCCGGGCCAGCGCCAGCACCTCGGCGGCGAGCTCCCCGGAGGTCACGTCCCGCCAGACCCCGCCCACCTTGCGCCCCATCACCACCCGCCCCGGCTCCTCCCGGGCGTGCCGGAACACGGCATCGGCGAGCCCGCCGACGGGCGCCTCCGTGACGACCGGTGGGACCGTGACCTCGCGCATGCCCCGCTCCTCTCCCCGCAGCGCGGCGACGCTACCCCACGCCTCCCCACGGTCGATCACCGAGCAGAGACCTCCACAAGACCTCCCCAGGCGGAAATGCGGAAAACACAGAGGATGTGGAGAATGCGGAAAACGCAGAAGACCCCTGCTTTCGCAGGGGTCTTCGTGCTGGTGTCCGAGGGGGGACTTGAACCCCCACGCCCGATAAAGGGCACTAGCACCTCAAGCTAGCGCGTCTGCCATTCCGCCACCCGGACTAGGTGATCCGCCCCGGTCTCCCGCGGCGACATGGACAACAATAGCAGCAGTTCGGCGTGGTTCCGACCAGGTATTCGCCGCGGGGGTGCTCGCTGACCTGCGGGCATGCCCGCGCGGGGTCCGGCGGGCGCGGTGTCCCGGCCGCGCGCAACCCCGCGGCCGGACGCGGTCGGCAGCAGCGGCCGGGAGCCACCCTCAGGGGCAGCGGATCACCTGTCCGGCGTACGAGAGGTTGCCGCCGAAGCCGAACAGCAGGACCGGCGCGCCCGAGGGGACCTCCCCGCGCTGCACCAGCTTCGACAGCGCCATCGGGATGCTGGCCGCCGAGGTGTTGCCCGAGTCGATGACGTCCCGCGCGACGACCGCGTTCACCGCGCCGATCCGCTGGGCCAGCGGCTCGATGATCCGCAGGTTCGCCTGGTGCAGCACCACGGCCGCAAGCTCCTCCGGAGCCACCCCGGCCTTCTCGCAGACCTGCCGCGCCAGCGCCGGCAGCCGGCTCGTCGTCCACCGGTACACCGACTGGCCCTCCTGCGCGAAGACCGGCGGCGAGCCCTCGATGCGGACCGCGTGCCCCATCTCCGGCACCGAGCCCCACAGGACCGGCCCGATCCCGGGCTCCTCGCAGGCCTCGACGACGGCCGCGCCCGCCCCGTCGCCCGTCAGGACGCAGGTCGTGCGGTCCGTCCAGTCCGTGATCTCGGTCATCTTGTCCGCGCCGATCACCAGCGCCCGGGTCGCCGAACCCGCCCGGATCGCGTGGTCGGCCGTGGCCAGGGCGTGCGTGAAGCCCGAGCAGACGACATTGAGGTCCATCACCGCCGGCGCGCCGCCCATCCCGAGTTTCGCGGCGACCCGCGCCGCCATGTTCGGGGAGCGGTCGATCGCCGTGGAGGTGGCCACCAGCACCAGGTCGACGTCGTCCGGGCCCACGCCCGCTCCCGCCAGCGCCTTGCCCGCCGCCTGGAAGGCCAGCTCGTCCACCGGCTCGTCGGCGCCGGCCATGTGCCGCGTCCGGATGCCCACCCGCGAGCGGATCCACTCGTCGCTGGTGTCCACCATGGCCGCCAGGTCCTCGTTGGTCAGCACCCTCGCGGGCTGGTAGTGCCCCAGCGCCACCACGCGTGAACCGGTTGTCATGGGCGCAATTCCCCTCGTACGGCAGTCAGGATCAACCAGCTTGGCCTGCTACTGATGGGTACATACCGGTGGGACCCCACAGGATTACCGCCCGGGAATTTGGAGATTCCACAGCATCTGCCCGATCCGGGAGAATGGCCGCGACAGGTGTACGAGGAAGTGCACGACCACGGGCGCGGCCCCGTGGACGAAGCGGACCGGAAGCGGGCGGGCTGATCACATGGGACGGGTCACCGAGCGCCGTCGTGTCGTACGGATCCGGGGCGGCGTGGCCGGCACCCGCCCCGACACCCTCGTCACCGAGGAACCCCTCGAGATACGCCTCAACGGCAAACCCCTCGCCATCACCATGCGCACCCCGGGCGACGACTTCGCCCTCGCCGCCGGCTTCCTCGTCAGCGAGGGCGTCCTCGGCTCCGCCGCCGACGTACGGGCCGTCACCTACTGCGAGGGCGCGACCGAGGACGGCTCCAACACCTACAACGTCGTCAACGTCCAGCTCGCCCCCGGCGTCGAGGTGCCCGACATCACCCTCGAACGCAACGTCTACACCACCTCCTCCTGCGGTCTGTGCGGCAAGGCCAGCCTGGACGCCGTCCGCACCGCCACCCGCTTCCCGCAGAGCCCCGGCGCCGCGGACGCCCCCGGCGCCGTACGGATCCCCGTCGGCCTCCTGGGCGAGCTGCCCGACCGGCTGCGCGCCGCCCAGAAGGTCTTCGACCGCACAGGCGGCCTGCACGCCGCCGGACTGTTCTCCGCGGACGGCGAGCTCCTCGACCTCCGCGAGGACGTCGGCCGCCACAACGCCGTGGACAAGATCGTCGGCCGGGCGCTGCGGGCCGGCCTGCTGCCGCTCACCGACGCGGTGCTGCTGGTGTCGGGCCGGGCCTCCTTCGAGCTCGCCCAGAAGGCCGTCATGGCGGGCATCCCGGTCCTCGCCGCAGTGTCCGCGCCGTCCTCCCTCGCCGTGGACCTGGCCCTGGAATCGGGCCTGACCCTGGTCGGCTTCCTGCGCGGCGCGAACATGAACATCTACGCGGGAGAGGAGAGGATCCTCCTCTGAGGGCGGGCGCACCGCGCCCGGGGTCTGTCCGGCGGCAGCCCTAGTGCTGCGACCCGGTGAACCTTTCCGGTCGCAGCACTAGCGGCCCCGTCGTCCCCGGCGGCCCGTGCCCGCGCCGGTCCCGCCGGTCCCGCCCGTCCGCCGTCCCGCGCCCTGCGAGGCCTTCGGCTTCGGCTCCGGCGGGTCGATGCGGTGCAGGTCCAGCGTTGCCGGGACGGGGACCGTGCCCGGGCCGCCCGCCTCCGCCCACGCGATGATCTCGTCCGTCGCGGTGTCGTCCAGCGCCCAGCCGAACCAGGCCGCGCGGGCACCGCGCCGCCGCGCCTCGCTCGTCGGCTGCACCACGATCACATTGGCCTGCGCACACGGCCCGAGGCAATCGCTCGTCCGCACGGCCAGGCGCCCCCCGGAGGCCGCCGCTGCCTCGCGCAGCCGGGCCAACTGGCCCGCGTGGTCGGTACCGGGGTTCTTGCGGGGGTCCCCGCAGCAGCAGCCGCGGCACACCACCAGGGTGCAGGGGCGTTCGGCATGGGCGGCGAGCGGGCGTATCCAGGTCACCGCCGCACGCTATCGGGCCCGCGGCGCCGGGTGTTGAGGGGCGGGGGAGACCTCCGCCACACGCCCCGCGGGCAGTTCACCCTCCCCGGCGCCCTCCGGGTCCTGCGCCCGGCGCCGCGCCAGCACCGCGCACACCATCAGCTGCATCTGGTGGAACAGCATCAGCGGCAGCACCGCCAGACTCGCCTGCGCCCCGAACAGCACGCTGGCCATGGGGAGTCCGGCCGCCAGGCTCTTCTTGGAACCGGCGAACTGGATGGCGATCCGGTCCGCCCGCCCGAACCCGAGCCGCCTTGCCCCGTACCAGGTCACCAGCAGCATGACGGCCAGCAGCACCGCCTCCACCGCCAGCAGCAGCCCCAGCCGCGCGGCGCTGACCCGGTGCCAGATCCCCGCGGCCATGCCCGCGCTGAACGCCGCGTACACGACGAGCAGGATCGAGCCGCGGTCCACGTACCCCAGGGCCGGCTTGTGGCGCACCAGGAAGCCGCCGACCCACGGGCGCAGCGCCTGCCCGAGCAGGAACGGCAGCAGCAGCTGCACCACGATCTTCACCAGGGAGTCCGCGGAGAACCCGCCCGCGCTGCCGCCGAGCAGGGCGGCCGCCAGCAGCGGAGTGAGCAGGATCCCCGCGAGGCTGGAGAAGGAGCCGGCGCAGATGGCGGCGGGAACATTCCCCCGGGCGATCGAGGTGAAGGCGATCGACGACTGGATGGTCGACGGCACCAGGCACAGGAACAGCAGCCCGCCGTACAGCGGAGGCGTCAGCACCCCCACCGGAACCAGCACGCGCGCCGCGATCCCGAGGACCGGGAAGAGCACGAAGGTACAGGCCAGCACGGTGAGGTGGAGCCGCCAGTGGCGCAGCCCGTCCAGCGCCTCCCGCGTGGACAGCCGGGCGCCGTACAGGAAGAACAGCAGGGCCACGGCCGCGGCGGCGAGCCCCTCCGCGACGGCGCCGGCCTGCCCGCGCGCCGGCAGCAGCGCCGCCAGGCCCACGGTCCCGAGGAGGGCGAGGACGTACGGGTCCACGGGCAGCCAGGAGGGCAGGCCCAGGCGAGGCGGACGGGGCAGGTGTGATGGACGCGGCAGCTGGGGCGGGCGGGGCATGGCGTACGCGAGCTCTCTTGCGGTCGGCGAAGGCGGGGCCGGGCGGCGGGTGCGGCGGGCCGGGGCCCTGCCCCCTCATCGTCCGGCGAGGCCCGGTCATCGGGAAACCCGTACACCGCACTCACTGCGATCGCGCTGCATGATGAGCGTGGCAGCATGGAAGCCATGTACGACCCCGTCCAGCTGCGCACCTTCCTCACGGTGGCCCAGACGCTGAGCTTCACCCAGGCCGCCGGGCGCCTCGGCGTCCGCCAGTCCACGGTCAGCCAGCACGTACGGCGGCTGGAGGAGGCGACGGGCCGGCCCCTCTTCCTGCGGGACACCCACAGCGTGGAGCTGACCGAGGACGGCGAGGCGCTCCTCGGCTTCGCCCGCACCATCCTGGAGGCGCACGAGCGGGCGGCGGCCTGGTTCACCGGGACGAGGCTGCGGGGGCGGCTGCGCTTCGGGGCGTCGGAGGACTTCGTGCTGACCCGGCTGCCGGAGATCCTGGAGGGCTTTCGGCACGAGCACCCCGAGGTGGACCTGGAGCTGTCGGTCGAGCTGTCCGGGACGCTCCACGAACGCCTGGACGCGGGACGCCTCGACCTGGTCCTCGCCAAGCGCCGCGGGCCGGGCGACGAGCGGGGCCGGCTGGTGTGGCGCGACCGGATGGTGTGGATCGGCGCGGAGGGGCTGCGGGTGGACCCGGACCGGCCCGTTCCGCTGATCGTGTTCCCGCCGCCGGGCATCACCCGGGCCCGGGCGCTGGAGGTCCTGGAACGCGACGGCCGGGCCTGGCGCATCGCGTGCACGAGCGGCAGCCTGAGCGGCTTGGTCGCCGCGGCCCGCGCCGGGCTCGGCGTGATGGCGCACACGCGCGGCCTGATCCCGCCGGGGCTGGTGCGGGTGCCGGGCCTGCCCGACCTGGGCGCGGTGGAGTTCGCCCTGCTCCGCGGCCCGCGGGTGTCGCCGGCCGCGGAGGCGCTGGCCGCTGCGGTGCTGTCGGGCGCCGACCGGCTGACCCGGGCGGGCTGAGGCCGGTGCCGGCACCGCCCGACGCCGGTGCCGGGCGGCACCGGCACCGGCGAACGCTCAGGTGCCCAGGACCACCAGGCCTTCTCGGGCCCGCAGGCTGCCCGGCGTGAGCGGGGCGAAGGTGTGCGGCAGGGCCAGGCGGGGCGGCCCGCCGTCCGCAGGCGCGTCGAAGAAGTAGGCGGCCTCCGCAGCGGTGTCGCTGACCAGGTGCGGGCCGGACGCCGACGCCGTGGCACGGGCCAGCGGCGTACGGAACAGGCTGCGCAGGTGCCGCAGCGTCTCCGCGGTGACCCGGGTCGGCACCGGCTGCCCGGCCGCCGGGGCCGGCTCCGGGGCCCCGTCCCCGGCCGCCGAGCCCTCGGGAGCGTCCGGACCGGCACCGGCACCGTCCGCTGCGCCGGCCGCGGGAGCGGGGGCGTCCGGGGGGATCGCGCCCGACAGCAGCAGCGCCAGCAGCACCGGCACGGCCTTGCGGCGCAGCGCCTCGGTGGCCTCGTGCAGCCGGTGGGCGTGGGTCGCGGGCAGGGACAGCGCGAGGCTGCCGGCGGCTTCCCCGGTGGCGATCGGAACCGCCGAGCACACCACGCCGGGGGAGTACTCCCGCAGATCGAAGACCGGCGCACCCGGGGCCAGCGCGTCCAGGGCGGAGAACAGCGCCCGGCTGTCGGTGATCGTCTGCGGGGTGAGGCGGGCCGTGTGGTGCCGGGCCAGGTGGTCGCGGCGGCCGTCGTGGTCGAGCTGGGTCAGCAGGCACTTGCCCACCGCGCTGGCGTGCGCGGCCGCCTTGAAGTCCACCCACTCCTGCACGGGCGGGGTCCCGGGACCGTCCGCCATCTGGGTGATGCGGACCTCGCCGTCGGCGTACCGGCTCAGGTACACCGCGGCCCCGGCGCTGTCCCGGGCCAGCGCCAGGGTGCGCTGGAGCTGGCGGGGGAGCCCGGCGCCGCCCGGGGCGGCGAGCCGGTCCAGGGCGGGCCCGCGTGCGTACACGCCCGCGCCCGGCCGGTACGCGTACTCCTCCTCGCACAGCATCGCCAGCAGCGGCCGCAGCTCCGCCTCGGCCAGGGCGGACTCCCGCGCGAGCTGCCCGGCCCGCACCCCCAGCGGGTGCTTCTCCAGGACCCGTACGACGGCCAGCGCCCGGCGGGCCTCCGCCAGGGCCTCGCCCTCGCCGCCGCCCCCGCGCCCGCCCCGCCGCGCGGCGGAGGCCAACGCGGGATGCCGCAGGGGCCCGGGCCCCAGCCCGTCCGCCCCGCCGGACCCTGCCCCGACAGGCCGCGCTGCGCCGGGCCGAGCCGCGCCGGGCCGCGCTGCGCCGGGCCGCGGGCCCCGCCGCCGCGAGCCGACGGCGCCGGCCGCCGCGTACATCCCGGCCGCCGCGTACGCCCCGGACCCGAGGACCGCCCGGCCGGCGGACTGCGCCGGGGGCGGGAGCGGGGGGCGGAAGGCGGTCAGGACCGACGGCAGTCCCGGCCTCGGCAGCGGCACCGGTCCCAGGTCGGGATCGTCCAGCTGGTCCAGGTACCGCAGGACGGCCGCCTGGGCGCACAGCCGCACCTCGCGCAGGTCCCGGCGGCCGCTCGGCCGGAAGCCGCGCCGGCCCAGCTCGCGCGCCCAGACCTTGGCGTCGTGGTGCTCGCCGCGCCGGGAGTGGTCGAGGAACAGGCAGTACGCGGCCGGGGCGGTCCGCGCGCGCCCGGAGCCGGCCGCGAACTGCCACCAGAACCGGGCGCCCTCGCGCAGCCCGGCCAGGTGCAGCAGGCAGCCGAAGACGACCGCGCCGGCCAGGTCGGTGTGCGCGCTCGCGATGAAGGCGGCGAGCTGCGCCTCCGCGCGGGGTGCGCACACGACGGCCAGGCACGCGGCCTTGAGGTCGCGCCGGGCGCGTTCGGAGTCCAGCGGGCACTCGCGCGCGGGATCGCTCCAGCCGTACGCCCGCCGCCGGGCGGGAGCGGCTGCGCCCCGGGCACGTGTCGTGCGCAGCAGGCGGGCCTCGGCGGCTCCCAGGTCGTAGTGCGGGTACCGGTCGCGGACGCTCGCCCGCGCCAGGAACTCGGCCAGGGAGCGGCGGCCGGCGTCGCCGGCGTGCTCCTCCTTGCCCTCGCGCCGCCTCATGATTCGGCGGAGGTGTCGAGCAGGCGGGCGAGCCGCCGGTGGGCCTGCCCGAGCTGGGAGCGGACGGTGGCCTCGTCGACGCCCATGACCGCGGCGGCCTCGCCGGGCGTGCACTGGAGCCCGTAGCGCAGCAGCACGGCGTCGCGCTGGCGCTCGGCGAGCCGGGAGACGGCGGAGTAGAAGCGGATGGTGTCGGTCAGTACCTCGTACTGGTCGGCGTGGGCCTCCTTCAGGGCCGCCTCGAAGGCGCTGATGTCCATGGGTTCGGGCCAGGTGCTGCGCAGCTGCTGCCGGTCGACCAGCCGCTGCTTGAGGATGGTCCAGGCGTAGGCGTCGAGCCGGTCCATGTGAAGCATGCGTAACCACTCGTTCATGATCGAATCGAAGGTCGCGTCCACCGCGTCCTCGGCAGCCGCGTCGGAGCCCAGCTGCAGATACGCGAAACGCATGTACGAGGGCCTCCGGTTCGCGTGGAAGGCCCAGTACGACAGGCGTGCCGTCGGGTCCCACTGGCTCATGGGTGTCGGCCGTCGCCGTCGGCTGGGCAGTCCCACGGCCCCACCGGACTCCTCTGGTCCGCCATCGCTCACCGTTCCACCTCACCTCATCCCCTGTGCGGGGCAAGCCTGGCAGCGTGACCGGGCGATGGGCGAGAGGAAGGAGGAAGCCGGTGGATTACGTTCGGTGATGATCGCCCCGTGACAGACTTCGACCGGACGCGGGCCCAGCCGGTACGTACGCATATGCCCCCGGCGAAGTGGGGCCGCGGGGCACCGCGGCCGCCTCCGCGACCGCGCCCCGTACCGCCCCGCGGACACCGGTCCGGGACGATCCCGCACCGCTGTAGCATGACCCCATTGCGAGGGCCGTGACGCAGAGGTCACTTCCCTCGCTTTTGCGTTGCGCCCACCCCGGAAAAATTAGGGGCGCCTCGCGATCGGACGGTTCGATACGATGAACCGCATCACAATCCGTCACGGCACGTTGCAACCGCATATATGAAATGGAGCATCCGAGGATGGCTCGACACCTGATCACCAGCGCGCTTCCCTACATCAACGGGATCAAGCACCTGGGCAACATGGTCGGGTCGATGCTTCCGGCGGATGTGTACTCCCGGTACCTCCGCCAGCGCGGCCACGACGTCCTCTACATCTGCGCCACCGACGAGCACGGCACCCCCGCCGAGCTCGCCGCCAAGGAGGCCGGCCTCTCGGTCGCAGAGTTCTGCGCGCAGGCCCACGACGCCCAGAAGGCGGTCTACGACGGCTTCGAGCTGTCCTTCGACTACTTCGGCCGCAGCTCCTCCGCGCAGAACCGCGAGATCACCCAGCACTTCGCGCGCCAGCTGCAGAAGAACGGCTTCATCGAGGAGCGCGCGATCCGGCAGGTCTACTCGCCGGTCGACGGCCGCTTCCTGCCGGACCGCTACGTCGAGGGCACCTGCCCGCACTGCGGCTACGACAAGGCCCGCGGCGACCAGTGCGAGAACTGCACCCGCGTCCTGGACCCGACCGACCTCATCGAGCCCCGCTCGGCGATCTCCGGCTCCACCGACCTCGAGGTCCGCGAGACCAAGCACCTCTTCCTCCTGCAGTCCAAGCTGCAGCACGAGGTCGAGGCCTGGGTCGCGCAGCACGAGGCCGAGTGGCCGCAGCTGGCCTCCTCCATCGCCCGCAAGTGGCTGACCGAGGGCCTGCACGACCGCGCGATCACCCGCGACCTCGACTGGGGCGTCCCGGTCCCGGCCGACACCTGGCCCGACCTGGCCGCCGAGGGCAAGGTCTTCTACGTCTGGTTCGACGCCCCCGTCGAGTACATCGGCTCCACCAAGGAGTGGTCCGACCTCGACCCGGCCGCCCGCGACTGGAAGTCCTGGTGGTTCGATGCCGACGACGTCCGCTACACCCAGTTCATGGCCAAGGACAACGTCCCGTTCCACACGGTGATGTTCCCCGCCACCGAGCTCGGCGTGCGCGAGCCCTGGAAGAAGGTCGACTACGTCAAGGCCTTCAACTGGCTGACGTACTACGGCGGCAAGTTCTCCACCTCCCAGAAGCGCGGCGTCTTCACCGACCAGGCGCTGGAGATCCTCCCGGCCGACTACTGGCGCTACTTCCTCATCGCCAACGCGCCCGAGTCCGACGACTCGTCCTTCACGTGGGAGCACTTCACCGCCACGGTCAACAAGGACCTCGCCGACACCCTCGGCAACTTCGTCAACCGCGTGCTGTCCTTCTCCCGCAAGCGCTTCGGCGACGACGTCCCGGCCGGCAAGGACGCCGGCGAGGCCGAGACCCGGCTGGGCGAGCAGATCGCCGAGCTGCTCGCCGAGTACGAGGGCCACATGGACACCCTCCAGTTCCGCAAGGCCGCGGCCGCGCTGCGCGCCCTGTGGTCGGCCGGCAACTCGTACCTGGAGGAGAAGGCCCCCTGGCTCGAGATCAAGACCGACCCGGAGGGCGCCGCGCTCACGCTGCGCACCGCGATGAACCTCATCCACCTCTACTCGGTGATCTCCGAGCCGTTCATCCCGGCCTCGGCCCGCGCCATGCGCTCCGCGTTCGCGCTCGCCGACGACACGGCCGTCTGGATCAGCCCCGAGCAGGCCAAGGCGCTGGACGCGGTCCCGGCGGGAACGCCGTTCACGGTGCCGCCGGTGCTGTTCGCCAAGATCACGGAGGAGGACCTCGAGTCCTACCGCGAGCGCTTCGGCGGCACCGAGGCGGGCTGAACCGACGGCCGACGGCCGGAGGCCGGAGGCCGCGTGAGCTCGTAGCGGCGAGTACGTACGTGAGGGGCGCGGCCCGGATCTATTGATCCGGACCGCGCCCCTCGGCCATGTGCGGGTCCCGGTGGCCCTCAGCGGGCCTCAGGACGAGCCGCAGCCGGCATGCGGGGCCCGCGTCCGCGGCCAGACCGGCCCGCGCGTCGAACCGGACCGCCGGCCGGCCCTCGTCACCCGGGGCCGGACGGGTGGGGCGGGCGAAAACGGGCAGACGCCGAGCGTCCCGTACGACCGCGTGACGGCTGTGCGGCAGCTCCGAGCTGCCGGCAAGGAGGTCACCATGGACGTCCTCGTGCTCATCGGACGCATCCTGTTCGTCCTGCTCTTCACGGTCTCGGCGGTGGGCCACCTGACCAAGACCAAGGCCATGGCCGGATACACGGCTTCCCGCGGCGTGCCGATGGCCACCGCCGCCACCCTCCTCAGCGGCTTCGTGATGCTGGTCGGCGCGATCAGCGTCGGCGTCGGCCTGTGGGCCGACATCGGTGCCCTGGCGCTCGCCGCGTTCTGCTTCTCGGCCGCCGTGCTGATGCACGGCTTCTGGGGTGAGAAGGAACCGCAGGCCCGGCAGATGGAGCAGGTGAACTTCTTCAAGGACACCGCTCTGGGCGGCGCCGCCCTCATCCTCTTCGCGTTCTTCGCCTTCGCCGGGCACGAGCTCGGGCTCATGGTCACCGGCCCGCTGCTCTCCATCAGCTGAAGGCTTCCCGTTCGGGTGATGGGGAGGGGCCCGTGCTGACCCCGGTGGCCGGAAGCCGCTGCTCCGTCGGGGATCTTGACGCGTCTGCCGCGTATCGAAGCGGTGCCGTGATCGTTTCTTCATCCGAAAGCTCACATCTGCTGCGGAACGGGAGGACGCGGTGACCGCTTGGCAGTACCTCGCCGGAGCGGGCCTGGTGGCGGCGCTGTACCCGCTACAGGGCCAGGTGGCCGTCGCCGACGACGGCGGCGGCCACGCCGCCGCCCGGCCCGAGGTGTGCGTGCCGTCCGGCATCCCCCGCCCGACCGCAGCGCCGCCGCAGGCCGCGCCCCCGGCGGTGCGGCCTCCGGTACGGGCCCCCGGGCCCGGGGCCCAGCGGCCGACCGTGCACCACCCCGGGCAGGCGCCCCGCCCCGCGCCCCCGGCCCCCGCCCCGGCGGAGCCGCCGGCACGGGCGGAGCCGCCGGTGCCGGTGGCTGTGCCCGCGCCCGGGCCGGGGGCGGTGCCCCGGCCGATGCCGGTGCCGGGGCCGGTGCCGGGGCTGGTGCCTGCGGCGAAGGCCGGGGCCGCGGTGCCGGAGCCCCCGGCACCCGCGCCGGATCCCGAGCCACCTGCCGGGCCGCCGCCCGCCGACACCCCCGCCCCGCCCGGGGCCGAAGCGGGGGACCCGGTGCGCGCGACGGCCTTCCACGTGCGCCCGTACCGCTCGAAAGTCCTGGCACGACGCGGGCCTGACGGCCTGTCCACCGTGATGCTCATGGCCGTCGTCACCACCCCGGCCGTGCTCGCCGCGGCCGTCCTGCGACCGCGCTCCAAGAACCGCACCTGAGGCCGGTCCCACCGACCGGTCCCCTCCACCAACGGGAGAACCCTCGTGTCCGAATGGCTGATCCTGGCCATCGCCATGGCGCTCGTCTGCGCCCTCGTCTTCGCCTTCACTGCGCTCCGGCACCGCCGGGTCGCAGCCGATGAGGACACAAGCGAAACCCCCGACGTCATCGAGTACATGACGATGATGGTCGGCGTGGTCTACGCCATCGTGCTCGGCCTGGCCATCGCGGGCGTCTGGGAGGCGCGCGGCGCCGCCGAGGACAGTGTGCGGCGCGAGGCCCAGGCCCTGTACGAGGTCACCCAGCGCGCCGACGTCTACCCGGCCGCCGTCCGCGACCGGATCCGCAGCGAGGTCGACGCGTACGTCGCCCACACCGTCGCCGTGGACTGGCCGCGCCTGACCGCGGGCGACAGCGCCTCTCCCGAGGGCGCGGACCTGCTGGCCAAGCTCCGCACCGACGTCACCCACCAGAGCCCCGCCACGGAACTCCAGGCCCAGGCGTACCAGCCGCTGCTGGACCAGATCGCGGCCGCCGACGACGCCCGCCACTCGCGGGTGCAGAGCGACGAGTCCACTCTGCCGAGCGTGGTGTGGTTCGGCCTGCTGACCGGCGGCGTGGTCACCGTCGGCCTGATCTTCACCCTGCAGATCCGCCGCTCGGGCCGTGAACTGCTGCTGGCGGGCCTGTTCAGCGCGCTGATCGTGTTCCTGCTGTTCATGGTGTGGAGCTTCGACGCCCCGTACGGCCGCGGCGGAATCGATTCCGCGGCCCCGTTCGAAGACCTGTTCCCGAAACTGGCCCTGGCGGCGGAGCGGTAGGGGGGCGGGGCGGGAGCTGCGGGGCGGCGACGGGCCGCGGGGCGGCGGCCGAGGGGGTGGGGCTCCGGCCGACGGAACCGGCCGGCCGCCCCGGCGACCGCTAACCCCGCCCCGGGCGGCGGGCGCACGGCGGCGGGGGCGGGGGTAGGGCGGGGGCGTCCCGGGGCGGACCGCGGCGGCCGGGGCGGGCGTCCGGCGGCGGCGCGAGCGGACCGCGCCGTCGGGCAGGACGGCAGCCGCGGCGGGCAGCGGTCCGGGGGGCGGGTCCGGCCTGTTGGGCGGTGCCTCGTGGGAACGGGGTCACGGTGGGGCGGGGTCGGGGGGTGTCCGGGGGCGTCCCGGCCGCCCATTGTCCTTTCGGTTCGCGCCGGCCTGTCAAGGGCGCTCCCTGCGGTCGCGTCGCTTCGCGATGGCCTTCGGCCACCCTTGACAGCCCGACACGAACCGAAATGCCAAAGAGCTGCCGGGAAGCCCCCGAAGGATGGCCAGGGGGTCAAGTCCAGCCCCAGCCCTCGTCAGAGAGGGCCATCCGGGTCCCGATGCGCAGAATCCTTCCTCCCCACATCACCACCCTGCCCCGCACCGGGCTTCCGGGAAGCCGAGCCCCCAAGGCCCGCCAAAGGGCCTTCTCCGGAGCCGAGGGGCTCCAACCCGCACCAGGCATCAAGAAAATGGCTGCCAGGAGCGGGGAGACGCCCCAAATCGCTACGCGCTCCTCTCTCCTCGGCGTCCGACGGCCGTCTGTGGCTGGTAGCGCACCAGATCGCTACACGGCCCCGCACGTCTCAGCGTCCGACGGTCGTCTGTGGCTGGTGGACGCGGCAGATCGCTACACGCTGCCTCTCTTCTCGGCGGCTGCCGGCCGTCTTGGGTTGGCAGCCGCAAGGGACGGCCGGAATGGATGGAGAGCGGGCGGCCGGTCGACTCATGGACGGTCGCAGAAAGGCTTCTGCGACCGTCCATGAGTCGAGAAGAGCCCCTCAGGTAGCCGAATGACGACTTTCCTGACGTCAGGCTCCGTCTGGCGTCCCTTCCGCCTCCACTCCATGCCCAAATAGGCACAAATGCGGCATTGGTGCGCTCGAAATCACCCACGATGGGAGCCAGCCGCCGAGCCGACGGCAGCGCGTAGCGATCTGCTGCGCCCACCAGCCCCAGACGGCCGCCGGACGCCGAGACGTGCGAGACCGTGTAGCGATCTGCCGCGTCCACCAGCCCCCGACGGCGGTCAGACGCTGAGAAGTGAGGGCCCACGTAGCGATCTGGTGCGCTACCAGCCACAGACGGCCGCCGGACGCCGAGAGGTGCGAGACCGTGTAGCGATCTGCCGCGTCCACCAGCCCCCGACGGCGGTCAGACGCTGAGAAGTGAGGGCCCACGTAGCGATCTGGTGCGCTACC